>NZ_FNHB01000026.1 GCF_900104455.1 Dendrosporobacter quercicolus | reverse complement strand
ACGACGGTACCAGCAATCAGTTGATTAAAACCAACGCTTCAGGGCAGACCGATATCAGGCCCCTTACCATCGCCGATCAGGTTACCGTCAGCGCAACCGATCTTGATGTCCGCGACCTAAATTCGGCTACAGACAGTATAACCGCGGTTGTTTCGGTGCTTCACGCCGAATCTGACCCAATTGCCGTAACGACTACCGATGCTCTTGCCGGAATCAGCCAGGATATTGCAACCTGGCGGACCTTTTCTTTCTTTGTAGAAAATACCTCAGCCACCGCCGTGTCCGCCACAATTAAAATGCAAATAAGTCCCGATAACAATAAATGGGTTGACGATGGCGCCGAATATACACTTGCGCAGAATGAAATAACAGTACTTGTAACATCACGTTATCTGCGCTATGCCAGGGTCGCTTATCAATCCACAGTCGCCGGTACGCCGGCTAATTTAAACATAACGTTCCAGGCCCAAGGTTAATAAAATCCTCCGGCGTTATAATGACATACTCACTCATACAAATTCAAAACGAAGCTCTGCAAAGCTTTGCAACTCCCGCTTTGCAGGGCGAGCCGGTTTAATTGCCCTCATCGTCACGCCCATTTCAATAACAATATTTCGTAAGGTCATAATATCATCCATAATGTCTTCCGCCATTCGCCCGCCATGATCCTCTGCCGAAATCTTTAACACAATGAGTTCCGGCTGCCAGTCCGCCAGGTATCCATAACTTGCCCGCCAATAGTAAGGCTGGGAAAAATAATAAAATGAATTTAAAAAATAAGCCTTAATATGCGTTGGGTCTTCAAAAGCATCATCACTGGAGCCATACGGCAGAAATAAAGTCAATTGAGCATCCGGTTTGGCAACACGATACAGTTCCTGCATTAATGGCAGCGGCTTTGCAATATGTTCAATAACGTGACTTGCCAGCATTGTATCAATGCGATTATCTGCTATTGGCAGTAAGTTGTTATCGCATGTATCCAAATCAAATAACAGATCAACCCCCGGTAAATCCACACAATCAACATTTATCCAGTCAGGCAATATTGTCAATCCACACCCCAGATGCAATTTAGTGGAATCCTTAACCATACTTTTTCCTCCTTGGGTTCCCTGATTCAAAATATCTATACCACCTTATCACTATGCTATTCTGATTACATGCATCTGTGATAAATGCAGCTTTATATTTTTAGCCCCATGTTGAATTAAGCAAAATTGTCAATTCAGTCCACATCCAGTTGATTTGGAACTGGCTCAACTGCCGGATCCACAATAAACGCCCGATTATTGAGACTGGAAAAAAACTTTTAAAGGACATTCTTAAAATTGTTTTGCTAAGTTCCCCGCCTAGAAAATTATACATATTATATTATGTAATAAATCTCAATCACTGGAAAGGGGGACTATTAGTGGATCAAACTGGTGATTCAAATAATAGCTCTTACTATGACTTAGAAAGACCCAAACGTAAACGGCGGCGTTATAGACACTGTCATCATAAGCATCATCATAAGCATTGCAGTTGTACGCCTGACCCTTGCTGCACGCCTATGCCTAACCCCTGCTTCTTCTTCGGCCCTACCGGCCCGACTGGAATCACCGGAACAACCGGTGCTACTGGAGGAACCGGTCCGACTGGTCCTTCCGGTCCCACCGGCCCCACTGGTCCCACCGGCGCTACCGGCGATCCTGGCGCCACCGGCGCTGGAGCCACTGGAGCCACTGGGGCCACCGGTGCCACCGGGGCTACCGGTTCTACCGGCGCTACCGGCGCTGGTGAAACTGGCGCCGCCGGCGTTACCGGCGCTACCGGCGACACTGGCGCTACCGGCGCTACCGGACCCACCGGCGCTGGCGAAACTGGCGCTGCCGGCGTTACCGGCGCTACCGGCGACACTGGCGCGACTGGCGCGACTGGCATCACCGGAGCCGGAGCTACCGGCGCTACCGGCGCTGACGGAACCACCGGCGCGACTGGCGCGACTGGCGCGACTGGCGTCACCGGGGCGGGAGCCACCGGCGCTACCGGCGCTGACGGGGCCATCGGCGCTACTGGCGCTACTGGCGCTACCGGGGCCATCGGCGCCACTGGTGCTACTGGCGCTACCGGGGCCACTGGCGCTACCGGCGCTACTGCAGCTACCGGCGCTACCGGAGCCACTGGCGACACCGGGGCCACTGGCGCTACTGGCGCTACCGGGGCTACTGGCGTCTTTGACGCAGGCGCAGCATTATTCACCGTCGTGGGAAACACCGGCAGTGGAACCGTTGCTTTAGGAGAAACCCTAACCATACAGTCCAGTACACTTGACATTGTGGCAGCACAAGGATCTGCGATTGTTACGATTGAAAATCCCGCAGTGACTGGACCAACCGGCATTACCGGCACTACCGGGGCTACCGGCGCTGACGGGGCCACCGGCGCTACCGGGGCTGACGGCGCTACCGGGGCTGACGGCGCTACCGGGGCTACTGGCGCTGACGGCGCTACCGGGGCTACCGGGGCTACCGGCGCTGACGGCGCCACCGGCGCTACCGGGGCTACCGGCACTGACGGCGCCACCGGCGCTACCGGGGCTACCGGCACTGACGGGGCCACCGGCGCTACCGGGGCTACCGGCACTGACGGCGCCACCGGCGCTACCGGGGCTACCGGCACTGACGGCGCCACCGGCGCTACCGGGGCTACCGGCACTGACGGCGCTACCGGGGCTACCGGCACTGACGGCGCTACCGGGGCTACCGGCGCTACCGGGGCTACCGGCGCTGACGGGGCCACCGGCGCTACCGGGGCTACCGGCGCTGCCGGGGCCACCGGCGCTACCGGGGCTACCGGCGCTGACGGGGCCACCGGCGCTACCGGGGCTACCGGCGCTGACGGGGCCACCGGCGCTACCGGGGCTACCGGCACTGACGGGGCCATCGGCGCTACCGGGGCTACCGGCGCTACCGGGGCTGACGGCGCTACCGGGGCTACCGGCGCTACTGGCGCTACCGGCGCTGACGGTGCCACTGGTGCTACTGGCGCTGACGGTGCCACCGGCGCTACCGGCGATGGAGCAATCATTCCATTTGCTTCCGGTCTCCCGATTCTGCCGACTACCATTGCGGGTGGCTTAGTCGGACTCCCCAGTATCGTCGGCTTTGGCTCTTCGGCTACTCTGGCTACCGTTCTGGGAGCGACCATAGACCTTACCGGAGCCGCCGGAACCCTTACAAACTTTGCATTTTCGGTTCCCCGGGATGGAACAATCACCTCAATTGCAGCATACTTCAGCACTACGGCGGCATTAGGCCTTGTTGGCTCAACAATCACTATTACCGCACAATTGTTCAGTTCGGCTACGCCGGACAATACCTTTACTCCAGTTGCCGGTGCTCTTGCTACTCTCGCTCCGGCTCTAACAGGACTTGTTACCATCGGTACCATTAGCAGCGGCCTCACTACCGGCCTGGCAATTCCGGTGACAGCCGGAACCAGATTATTGCTGGTGTTCTCTGCAACCGCCACAGGTGTAACTTTATTAAATACTGCAGCCGGCTATGCCAGCGCAGGTATTAATATCGTTTAACCTGAGTTCAATGGAACTGGCGCCTTCACAGCGCCAGTTCCATTTTTATCGTCATAAATTCCTATTCTGATAGTTCCCGGCACTTATTATACAACATATGATATATTACATAATAAATTTCCACTCCTTGAAAGGAGGTCTCTTAATGTATCATAACCCAGAGGGGCATCCCTCTTTGAAAAATTTTCTCCCGAGGCACCACTGTAAGCATTGCCATCACAACTGTTGCAGCCATCCGGTAAATCCATGGTGTTCCACAGGACCAACATGGACAGTATGCCCCCCAGGATTTACCGGCATAACCGGGACTACCGGGGCTACCGGAGCTACCGGGGCTACCGGAGCTACCGGGGCTACCGGAGCTACCGGGGCCACCGGCGTGACCGGCGCTACCGGCGCTACTGGAGCCGGTGCTACCGGGGCCACTGGCCCTACCGGCGTGACCGGCGCTACCGGCGATCCTGGCCCTACCGGCGCTACTGGAGCCGGTGCTACCGGAGCCACTGGCCCTACCGGCGTGACCGGCGCTACCGGCGATCCTGGCCCTACCGGCGCTACTGGAGCCGGTGCTACCGGAGCCACTGGCCCTACCGGCGTGACCGGCGCTACCGGCGATCCTGGCCCTACCGGCGCTACTGGAGCCGGTGCTACCGGAGCCACTGGCCCTACCGGCGTGACCGGTGCTACCGGAGCCACTGGCGACACCGGGGCCACTGGCGCTACCGGGGCTACCGGCGCTTTTGACCCAGGGGCAGTACTATTTACCGTCGTGGGAAACACCGGCAGTGGAACCGTTGGTTTAGGAGAAACCCTAACCATACAGTCCAGTACACTTGACATTGTGGCAGCACAAGGATCTGCGATTGTTACGATTGAAAATCCCTCAGTGACTGGGCCAACCGGCGCTGACGGCGCTACCGGTGCTACCGGCGCTACTGGCGCTGACGGGGCCACTGGTGCTACTGGCGCTGACGGGGCCACTGGTGCTACCGGCGCTGACGGGGCCACTGGTGCTAC
>NZ_FNHB01000025.1 GCF_900104455.1 Dendrosporobacter quercicolus | reverse complement strand
CCGTTTCTCCCTCCGGAGACCTTGCTGAAAATCCTTTAAGCCGCACACAAACATTTCCCTGCTCGTCACATAAATCAATGTCCACTTTCTGCATCTTATCTCCGGATTTGCTGCCCTCACTATAGCGGACCCAGCACCACATCACAGCAGTGCATTTTTCAATTATTTCAAGTTTATCAAGAGCAAAAGGCAGAAATAACTTCATTGGATGATGATTATTGACATTCTCAGCACCCATTAGTAATCCGATTGAGGTCTGCAGTGCCGCATCCATCACACTGGGATGCAGAACGAATTGATTTTGCGTATCAGAGACGGAAGACGGCAGGAACAGCTTTGCCAACGCCTGACCTGTACCCAGATTTATTTTCTCAATCCCTTGGTGACTCGCTCCATAGGAAAGTCCCATAGATCGGAAGGCCTCGTAACATTGAATAGGCGAAAGTACGCTTTGGTTGCATTGAGCTTGTAAGGCTTTGATATCTATGACAGGAATATCAGCAACTTTAGTCAACACTGCGCTCCCCTGGCTGTGCAATAGCGGCTCTGCATTGTTCTGTTCAGTATATATTTCAAAAGATATCAAGCCTTTGTCATCAAGAAAAAGCCCGATGTGTACCTGAATCGGCTCTTCTCCTGCGATAATGGGACGGATCCACAATACATTTTCGAGCCGTATCCCGGTTTGATCGTCTTCCAGATCCCCTGCCGCCTGTTCCACTGCGGCCCGGGCCATTTCAAGATAGGCCACCCCAGGTAACATCTTTTTCCCCTTCACCATGTGATCTGTCAGAAAAAATTCCTCTCCTATAAATGTTGAACTAAAGCGTTGTTCAGTAAAGTTGGATGTGTTTTGATGCAGTAAAGGATTAAAATAAGAAGATTTATTCGTAATAGTTTTAGTTTCGAATTGCCTTATTAAATCTAGCGCATCTGTTTTCGCTAATCGCTTGCTTTTTACCTCACTCAAAATATAGTGTAGAGCATCTTTCATAGCTATAACCTTCCTTCCATTTCGCTCAATACACAAGCGGAATAAAACCGTCGTCCTTTGAGCTTATTTCTGTGTAAAACTAGTTTAATGAACTTTTGCAGAGTGTTTCCGGTCTTCTTCTCCATTGATCATATCTCCCGTTTTAAGAAAATAATTTGTTTTTTTAACAGCAGCTTCAACACTTATCGTGTCATCCATTATTTCATCAATTAGCTGTTCATAAAACGTTGCATCAAATTGATTTTTACCTTGATAAGGCGAGGAAGCAGGTTCAAAATGTGGAAGCCAGTAGCGTTCCCTGGCAAAAGGGTAAGTCGGCAAACTGATGCGACAGGGCTTAGGATCACCATAAAGCTTGTCCCAGTCGTAAGTCAGACCCCTGACCCAAAAATTCAAAAATTTCGTGTATTTCTTGCGCTCAATCCATTTATCAATGGCTTCCAACAATTCTTCATCCCCTGCATAAATAGATACAATTTCTTTATTGTGCTTGACCTGCCCCCGGTACAGGCCTTCTATACCATCCTGCCCTTTTAGAAAACCATGTAATTTTGTTTCAAGTTCTGTACTTGTACCAACGACCATAGCCAGGCGTTCGTCCATAGCTTCACGTCCCACCTGAAGCGTATATGCCGTATCAACTAATTCGCTATCAGAATATTGACGCTCCTGAATCGCGATCAGCAATCGCCTCGCCTGTTCTTTGAGCTGCTCCTCATTTTTTGCCGACAATACGATAATTACCGGATTTTCAGAAGAAACCGCCGATTGAGGTCTTGCTAATCCTTTGGGAATATATTCTTCGATCACGATATGGGCATTTGATCCTCCCGCGCCAAAGGCCGAGATTCCGGCCAGCCTTGGATACTCCTTGAATTGTCCATTTTCTTCTATAACTGGCCGGTTCCATTCTTTACTTTTTTGCTGAACCACAAATGGGGTGTTGTGGAAATCAATATTAGGATTCAGTACTTCAGAATGCAGGGAAGGCACTAACTGGCAATGTTTTAATTGTAATAACACTTTCGTCACTGCGGCGATTCCTGCCGCACTTTCACAATGCCCAATGTTTGATTTGGCCGAGCCGATTGCACAGAACTGTTTATCTGCCGTATATTCCCCGAAAACTTTAGCCAAGCCCGCAATTTCAATCGGATCACCTAGAGAAGTCCCGGTTCCATGAGCTTCCAGGTAACTGATTTTCCGGGGATCAATCCCGGCTTCTTTAAAAGCTCGTCCAATAACACTAGCTTGGGCGTTAGGGTTTGGTACTGTATATCCGTTGGTTTTTCCGCCATGATTGATAGCAGTTGCTTTGATAATGCCATAAATATGATCCCCGTCGGCAATGGCTTTAGACAGCGATTTGAGTAGCACAGCCCCTACGCCTTCACCTGGGACATAACCATCACCGCCTTCGCCAAAGCTTTCGCATCTCCCTTTGCTGGATACGAACTTGCTCTGACTGAGAAAAAGATATTTGTTAGGATGAATGGAAACATTGACACCGCCTGCTATTGCGAAGTCGCATATCCCCCGTTGCAGGTTTTGACAGGCCAGATGAATTGCGGTTAAAGAGGAGGAACACATGGTATCCACAGCCATGCTAGGTCCATGGAAATCACAAAAATAAGACACTCGGTTGGCTATTGATCCGGGATTTCCCCACAAAGCGATCGGCCTTCCTTGGATCTGCTCCTGGGCTCCATACAACTGATACTCTTCATACATTACACCCACAAAAACCCCTACATTGCCTGCCCAACTAGAGCCCTGACTTCGGCCCAGAGCTTCCCTTGTATATCCCGCATCCTCCAAAGTTTCATAGACGCACTCTAAGAACAAACGTTCCTGGGGATCCATAAGTTCTGCTTCGCGCGGTGAAATATTAAAAAATAATGGATCAAATTGATCCGCACCATCTATAAACCCGCCCCATTTACTATAGGTTTTTCCAGGTTTATTTCTGTTTTCATCAAAGTATAAACTGTGATCCCAGCGGTCTTTAGGAATTTCCGTAATGCAATCCTTGCCGTCCCGCAGATTTTCCCAAAACTGCCGGATATCTCTCGCTTGCGGATAGCGCCCCGAAACCCCAATGATGGCGATGTCTAACGCTTCTTTCTCTTCCTGGGATTCTATGCGCACAGATGAAAAACGGGAACGTCTGCGGCTGCCACCGGCCGGTGCCTTAGCCTCGATCCTAGGTATATCGTCTTGACTCTCCAGGGTAGCTGCTACTGTACTTTCCCGCAACCCCAGCAATCCTATCAGTTGATCCCGATAAGTAGCCAGGAAATATCCGGTTAATGCCCGGATGTTTTGGTACTCAAAAAACAATGTTTTCGACAATGAACCAAATTCTTTTTCTAGCTGATTTGTCAACTGCATAACCATGATCGAATCAATCCCGTATGTTTCGAACAAACCATCTGTTTCAATAGAATCAGCTGACATCTTAATGACAGAAGCAAGCATTTTCTTGAAATAATTTGTTGCTTTTTCCTGAAGTAAATCTTTGGCAATGATTGGAACAGCTTTTTTTTCTTCTATGGAAACAGGTGCTCTTAATGCTACTGTTGCAGACGATTGTGCTAACAATGTTGCCTGGATCCGTTTAAGATCCCCTTCCAGCACCAATAGTTGATCCTTGCCAGAGATTAACCCTTGATATAAGGCCCTGATGCCAGTCGCAGTCTGCATCGCAGTCAGCCCCATGCTTTGCCGCATTAATTTTTCGTTCTCTGCGTCAACGTGCATCCCACCGTCTTTCCATAGTGGCCAATTCATTGCCAGGGTCTGCCCCTGACGTTGCTGCGATTTCATTAGCACATTGCGATATCCGGCGTAAGCATCCATAAAGGCATTGGCAGCTGCATAATCGGCCTGACCAAGATTGCCAAAAACTCCAGCTACTGAAGAAAAGGTAATGAAAAAGTCAAGCGGCAGCTCTTTTGTTGCCTGATCCAAATTGACCAGCCCGGTGACTTTCGGTGTCAGTACTGCCATCAATTCGTCCCTCGTCTTTTTGATGATGAAGCTGTCTCGAGTCACCCCCGCACTGTGAATAACGCCATGGATAGTCCCGAATTCTGCCCGGATATTCTGAATTAATTCAGCAACTGCCTTCGCTTGAGTAACATCCACTTGCCTGTATACGACTTTTGCCCCCAAAACCTCCAATTCCCGTAGTTGAGCTTGCTTGTTCTCTGTAAGCACAGAACGTCCTGTGAGTATCAGGGTAGCATTCTTAACCCGCTGCGTAATTTCTCTGGCAAAAATAAGCCCCAGACCTCCGGCTCCTCCCGTAATTAAATAAACTCCCTGCTCTTTCCAGGGAAGTCCTACGTTTTCCGGGGAAGTTTTAACTTCACTCCAGCCAGCAACCCAGCGTTTATTGTCCT
>NZ_FNHB01000024.1 GCF_900104455.1 Dendrosporobacter quercicolus | reverse complement strand
TACTTTATCGCCTTTCGGATCATGAAAGCGGCGGAAGGCTATTTTGACGCGGTAACCTGTTTATCGGGCCCGCTGTCGTGCTACCGGAAAGAGCTGGTGATCAAGCATCTGGACAGCTGGCTGAATCAGCGGTTTTTGGGAGAGAAAGCGACGTTTGGTGATGACCGGAGCATGACCAACTTTATTTTAAGAGAGAACCGGACGGGATATCAGGATACGGCAATCTGCAGCACGATCGTACCAAATCGTTACGGGGTCTTTTTAAAGCAGCAGATGCGCTGGAAACGGTCGTGGCTGAGAGAAACGCTGATCGCGGGCGGCTTTATGTGGAAGAAGGAGCCGTTTATGGCCTTTTTGTTTTACATGGGGCTGCTGGTGCCGCTGCTGGCGCCGGTGGTTGTGTTGTATAACCTGATCTACATTCCGGTGCTGCACCGGGTGTTTCCGCTGACGTTTATCCTGGGATTATGCCTGATGGCCCTGCTGATGAGTATGGCGCAGTTATTTCTGAGGAGAAGCTCGACCTGGGTGTTCGGACTGTGGTTTTGCCTGTATTATGAAGCGGTGCTGTTATGGCAGATGCCGGTTGCCTGGGTGACTTTCTGGAAAACGACGTGGGGAACGCGCCTGACGCCGGCCGATCTGGCGGAGCTGGCCAAAAAGCAGGGCAAAAGGCAGGAGGCAAGCCGATGACGATATCTGATGAAAAATATACCGCCCGGAAAGAAAGAAACAAACGCATCCGTGTGGTGGGACAGATATTTATTTTGCTTACGGTGGGGGCAATTTGCCTATTGGCCTTATTTACCTGGGGAACATATGAACCATATACTCTGCAGAAAACAAAGATTTCCGGCGATAAAGGCTTTGTGGCCTTGTCCTATTTCGGCGTTGAGCGAACAGGCAATCAAAATCTTATCGGCAAGCAGCGGTTGTATGAGCACTTGCGGGCGCTGAAGGATTTGGGGTATGTGACCATTACCCAGCAGGATATTATCGACTATTATCAGTCAGGAAAAGACCTGCCGGAAAAATCATTGTTTTTGATTTTTGAAGACGGCCGGCGGGATACGGCTATTTTCTCGCAAAGAATTCTGGAAAATCTGAATTTTAAAGCAACAATGCTGACCTATCCGGAAAAGTTTTCCAGAAAAGATCCTAAATTCCTCATGCCGGCCGAGCTGACCGATCTTGAAAAAACGACGTTCTGGGAACTGGGCACCAACGGATACCGGCTGTCATTTATTAACGTCTTCGACCGCTACGACAACTATCTGGGGGAGCTTGATCCGTTGAAGCATGCGGCTATCGCGCCTTATTTGGGGCGTAAATACAACCACTATCTAATGGACTTTATTCGTGACGAATACGGTATCCCCAAAGAGAGCTACAACCGAATGAAAGAGCGGATCAATTATGACTATGAAACCCTGCGGGATGTTTACACCAAGTCTATCGGGTATGTACCCGGCTTGTATATCCTGATGCATTCCAATACCGGCAGTTTTGGCAACAATGATAAAGTCAGCGCGGTAAACGGGTATTGGATAAAAACTTTATTCAACATGAACTTTAACCGGGAGGGGTTTGCCTTTAACCGGAGAAACAGCAGTATTTACGACTTGACCAGAATGCAGCCGCAGGCCTATTGGCACACCAATCATCTGCTGATGAGGATCAAGTACGATATCCAGCAGGATTTAGCATTTGTGCAGGGAGATTTAGACAAACAAAAAGCCTGGGAAACTCTTCAAGGGGCGGCCGAGTTTCAAGAGGAAAGCGTTATTTTAACGTCGCTGCCCCAGGACAGAGGGCTGCTGCGCTTGAAGAACAGCAATGACTTTGAGGACCTCAAGCTTTCGGTAAGGCTGAAAGGCAATAAGCTCGGCCTGCAAAAAGTCTATCTGCGGGCAGATGAAAGCTTAACCAGATTCCTGTCGGTAGCTCTGGTGAATAATGTTTTAACCGTTACTGAAAAAAACGGCGGGGCCGAACAGGAGTTGATGGCCTTAGATCTGGATCAGCATGACGGCAAAGAAAGCCGATCGATTCCCGAAGATAAAAAAGCGGCTGAAATACGGGCGTTGGAAACCTTTGTTAAATATGCCGACTCGGTGGAGAAAGCCAAGCTGTACGCAGTGCGCCTGAAAGATAAAAAACTGGAATATGCTCCGGCTGTGACGGACGGGGCCGAAGAATATGTACCTGACCTCAGCGTTCATGCCAAGGGTGACCGGCATTTATTCCTGGCGGTTAAGGGCAATAAAATGAGTATTGCAATAGATGGAAAAGAAGCTGTAACCGATTTGCAGCTTGCGGCGCCGAAAGCGGGCGCCGTTTACCTGGAAACGGCCTGGGGCGGCTATGGCTGGAGTCAGCGCAACCTGGCCGATGACGTTTATGACGGCGTTTTTGAAAAACTGATCATTACGGAAAATACCGGGGCAAAACAGGAAAAAATCTTATTTGACGGCGGCCTGCAGGGATTTGAAGCGGTGAAATGGAAGTTAAAGCAAGGCTGGGAAGCGCTGATTACCTGGTTTATGATAAACCTGTAGTTAACAGCGGGCCAAGGAGGCTACGAAATGGTTTTACAATTGTTAAAAGCGGCAATTGCCGCAGTCGTTTTTGCTGCGCTGGCCGGCGGTGTTGCCGGCAGCCATTCGCTGGCCGGCGCGGCAGCGAATGAGACGTCGCAAAAAGCGGCCTGGCTGGCTTACTGGGATTTAGCTGACGGTGTAAAAGACTTGGAAAGAATCGCAGGCAGGCTGGAACAGCTTTCTTATTTTGGCGCTTACTTTGATCAAAATGACGATATCTTTATTCCGCAAGAACTTAGCGGCCAAAAAGCTGAATTACAACAAAACCAAGGGCAGTACGAAACTTATCTCACCTTTGTCAATGATAAACAAAATGCCGACGGTTCGGTTATCGTCAAGGATATTGCCCTTCTTCGCCGTTTATTTGCCGATGAGGAAACGATGGACAGGCATATTGGCGAAATCATTGCCCTGACTTTGCAGGGCGGTTATGACGGTATTGAAATTGACTATGAAAGGGTCTGGCAAGACGAACAGGTCGGGCAGTCCTATCTGGTATTTGCCGAACGGCTTTACAAAGAGGCGCTGGCTAACAATCTTAAATTGCGGCTGGTGCTGGAACCCGGGACGCCGTTTGATTCCGCCGGTTTTTTCCGGGGACCGGAATATGTTGTTATGTTCTACAATCTTTATGGCTTACATAGCGGTCCCGGGCCGAAGGCCAATGCTGAGTTTATCAGAAAAATACTTACGCAAATGGAGGCTTTGCCGGGGGGGAAAGCAGCGGCATTTTCAACCGGAGGCTGTTTGTGGGGCGATGACGGCGAAAAACGTTTTCTAACGGAAGTACAGGCGAACACGCTTGCTGTAACTCATGCGCGTGATCCGAGAAGAGATAAAGAAAGTCAGTGCCTGGTTTTTGAATATCAGGATAAAGGCGTTTCGTATCAGGTCTGGTATACTGATGTGCAAACCCTGAATTACTGGGCGGCAATTGCCCGGGAACAGGGGGTCAATCGGATTAACCTGTGGCGGCTTGGCGGCAATGCGGCTATTGATAGAATAAACTAGTGCATTGTGCTGTTGCTGTTTCATTTAATTAAAAAAATTTTCGAGCTGTCATACTAAGCTATTCGTGTGGCGGCTTTTTTTTACGCCGACGAACAGCGGATGGCGATGGACCATAAAACTGCAACGGGACCGGTCCCGGCCTGTTGGTTCCAGGAACCAGCAAAAACCGAACCGTCTCCGACTAGGAAAAGAGCTGCTGCCAGGCTCTTTTTTTATTGCCGGTGGCCGACCGGATAAATTTGCCGGGCCTAAGTGATTAAGGTGCCGGCTTTCTCCTGGGCAGGGGCGGGCAAAGGGTTTTTGGTTGCGGCCGTTATGGCTGCGGCCGTTCAAATCAGCTGCAGGCAAAAATTGAGGATATACAAATCGTCATACTCTGCTTATAATAACGATAAAGATATTTTTATGTAAACTAAAAAAGCGTTTTCTCCTGCAACCTTTTTTTATGGAACCCGTTTGGACCTTTATTCGCCGTCGGTCTGGATAAAGGGCAGCTTAACGGAAAGGTAAATGGACTTATGCGGAAAATTTTTATCGTTGCGCTTGTCATGTCGATAGCGACTGGCGCAGCCACAGCCAGCCAGCCCGGGAACCCGGGCGAGGGGTATGCCGCTGATCCGGCGGTGACAGCGGACAATCCGGGTTATATTGCCCCCTGGTTATATACAGCTCTGATCGACGAATTGATGGCGGTGGGCCAAGCGGGCCGGCAGGTCGATCACAAGCTGAAGGTTGACGGCGAAGTCCGGTATCATTATTCGTCAAATAACGGATTTTGGCGGCAGGATGCGTCCGGTCTTCGCGTCTATCTGGCTCTAAACGGGGCGATTGACAGGAACTGGCGGGTTTATGGCCGGCTGGAAGGCAAAAAGAAGCTATTGAATTACAGTAATGATGTGGAACTTTCCCGTCTATATGCTGTGGGTAAATTAGGCCGGTCAACCATTCAGGCGGGATCTTTCGGTTATCTGATGGCCGAGGGTAACATTTATGACAGCGGCTTTGACGGCATTCGGGCCGATTATTCGGGGCCGCTGCACTATACGCTGAGTTATGGCAAGACGAATGCAAGCGCCAATACAGCGGTTGCCGCATTACGGCTTGAGGATTTTGACTATGAGCTGGAAGCCGGCATTTATCATTACCAGGCGGCTGGCGGCTGGAAAAATACCATCAAAACGCTGGGGGCGAATTACAATTTCAGCAACTTTGGCGTCGGGGCCATGGTTTTGGATTCTGTACGGAAAGATGTTAAGGGAAACGGCAGCGGTTATGTGGCTGCGCTTAACTACGGCGATTTGAAATCCTGGCGGCCGGGCACTTATAAGATTTTTGCCAAATATTATAACCAGCCGCAGTACACTTACCTTGCTCATGGCATGAACGGCGCGGGCGGCCGGATGCAAGGCTTTAAAGGTTACGGACTGGGCCTGAACCATACGGTGGTAGAGAACTTGGTAGCCGGGATCGAATATTACGATCTGGCGGACAAAGTCACCGGAAGAAGAGGGCAAACATGGTGGGGCCAGCTGACTCATTATTTTTAACTGATCGCAGGTGAATGACATGCAGAGGGAAATCTTAAAAAATTTGCAAGCCGGGCGGACTTGTTTAGCGGTTGTGGGACTTGGGTATGTAGGTCTGCCGATTGCCGTCGCCTTTGCCGGGAAAGTCAAAACGCTGGGTTTTGATATCAACCGGGATAAAATCCGGCTTTACCGGCAGGGAATTGATCCAACCAGGGAGATTGGCGATGAACAGCTAAGCGGCGCAGCCCTGGAATTTACCGCCGACCCGGCCAGGCTGAAACAAGCACAGGTCATTATCGTCGCTGTTCCGACACCGGTCAACGGCGATAAAACGCCGGATTTGACCCCTGTGATCCAGGCCAGCCGGCTTATTGGACAAAATTTATCGCCAGGCAGTATTGTTATTTTTGAATCGACTGTGTATCCGGGCGTCACTGAAGAAATTTGCACGCCTATTCTGGAACATGAGTCAGGTCTGGTTTGCGGAAAAGACTTTAGCATCGGCTATTCACCGGAAAGAATCAATCCGGGCGATAAAGCGCATAAACTGCAAAATATTACAAAAATAGTTGCCGGAATGAACGACGAAACACGGGAAATAATTGCGGCTGTTTACGGGCTGATTATTACCGCCGGTGTGTATAAGGCGTCAAGCATTCAGGTGGCGGAAGCGGCAAAATTGGCTGAAAACGCGCAAAGAGACATCAATATTGCCTTTATGAATGAGCTGGCGATGGCGTTCGACCGCATGGGCATCAATACCAAAGATGTCATTGACGCCATGAATACCAAATGGAATGCCCTGGGCTTTTACCCGGGACTGGTCGGCGGGCATTGCATCGGGGTTGATCCGTATTATTTCATTTATCAGGCGGAGATGCTGGGGTATCACTCTCAGCTGATTGCCGCCGGCCGGAGAGTCAATGACAGCATGGCGGGGTTTGTCAGCGATCATATCATCAAACGATTGCTTCAGTCCGGCAAAAACGTCGGCAATTTCAATTTATACGTGCTGGGGATAACCTTTAAAGAAAACTGTCCGGATATGCGCAATTCAAAAGCGCTGGAGGTTTGCCGGCGTCTTGGTGAATACGGCGTCAGCGTAAAGGTGGTGGATCCGGTTGTGGACCAGGCGGAATTCAGAAAGACCACTGGCCTGGAGCTTGTTTCGTTAGCTGAGGTTAAACAGGCCGATTGTCTGGCGTTTTTGGTAGCCCATGAACAATTTAAAGAATTGCGGCCAACGGATTTGGCGGGGATGTTCAACGCCGGTCAGCAGACAAAACGGCTGATTGTTGATCTTAAGAGCATATTTGAACAGCAGAGCATCGAAGCGCAGGGATACTCCTATTGGAGTCTTTAATCAACAGGAGGTGAGATGATTGAATGTTAAAAAACTGGCTCCGGCGCTGATTTTGCTGGTATGTACCGGACTTATCGGCTTGTATTTTTCCCGGGGGTTCGTGACAGACCGGTCAGGCGCCGGCCAGCAGGACCTGACCAGGCTGGAGAATGCGGGTCAGGCGGACGCCCAAATCTCCCTGGCGCTGGAACGGCTGAAAAACAGCCGGCAAAAAGCAACCGTCATTACGCATAGCAACCCGGAATCGCGGCAGCTTGCTCTGACTTTTGACGGGCTGGCGGAAGAGAAGGTGGTAGGGCAGATACTGGCGTTACTGCAACAGCATAAGGCTAAGGCAACCTTTTTTGTTGATGGGCTGCAAACGGCTGAAGCGCCTCTAACCGTCATCAATATCAAAGAAGCAGGCCACAGAATTGAGAACTATACTTTTTTAGGCCTGACCAGCCTGGAGAACCTTTCGGTGGAGCGGTTAGTCGCCGATTTTTGCCGGGCGCAGAATATCATCAGCGAGACTACCGGCCGACAACCGAGCCTGTTAAAATGCAATGATACAGAATATACCGATCAGGTGCTTGCGGCGGCGAAGGCGTCCGGCCTTGACCGTGTTGTTCAGAGTGATGTTTTTCTGGATATAAAAGAAATCAACTCTCTGGCGGCCGCCAATGTTTTTGTCAGCAATCTCCGGCCGGGCAGCATTGTTTCAGTAAAGCTAAAAAAACAGTCTGAACCGGCGGTTATGCAATCCGCGGCAACGGCGGCGGGGCCGGCAGCCGACAAGCAGCCGGGCCTGAAGGATTTGCCTGAGCAGGAGGCTGCGGCCGACAATGATCTTGTCCAGGCCGTAGAGAGGCTGTTGGTTGCTCTGGATAGAGCAAATTATACTACCGTATATGTGGAGGATTTTTCAAAAAGCAACGGTCAGTTAAAGCCGGGGCGCAGGACAAGCTTGCTGCAACCCGGCCCCAACGACGGGCCAGCTTATTTTGCGACTGACATCGCTGCGGGGCTTCGGGAACAAGTAAGGAATTTATTTACGCTGCGCAGGGCTTATGCGGCCGAGCCTGCCACGGACGGCGGGAATGAAATTAAGGTGATTTCTACGACTGAGCCGGCGCTCGCCTTTACCTTTGGCGGGTTGTCCAATGAAGCGGCGGTAAACGATGTCCTTCACAGACTGGATGTCCTTGGCATTAAAGGGACATTCTTTGTCATGGAAGTAGAAGCCAGCCGCTATCCGGAGCTGCTGCGGAAAATTATTGCCGGCGGGCATGAAATCGGTATTGGGATACGGCCCGGGGAAGAGGACACTTTTGCTGAAACCCGCCGGAACATTGCGCGGATGCGTACGCTGCTGCAAGAACAGTTTGGCTTGACCAGCAACCTGGTAAAGCAACCGTGGGGCGCTGTTTCCGCTGCGACTAAAAAAGCCGTGGCCTCTTTGGATTGCAATTTGATTGGACAGTCGGTCAATGTTGTGCAAAGCAGTCATAAGGATTATGCCACCGCCGATCAGGTGATGGGGGAGATCTTCGGCAAAGCGGTGTTTTCTTTGGCCCGCGGTCAGATCGTTCATTTTAGAATGGATTATTACACCAACGACCGCTTGGCCGGCGATTTGCTGGAAACCATCAAACGACATAAAGTAGACAACATTGCCTATGCGACTTCGTTTGACAGCCCGGCAAACAACCCGGCGAATGATTCGCAGTATGCTATTAAGCCGGTGGGGGAAATGTTAGCTCAACGAAGTTTTATTTACCAGTATCCGGCCGATCCGGAAAAGGTTCCGGAGCATTTGAGATATGACCGGCCCGGCTTGAATACCGGTCAGTACCAATTTCTGACCGAAGCCGCCAAGCGCTATATTGGGCATAAGAATGTGAATTATGAAGACCGGATGTTCGGTTTTTCCAAAATGGAGGTTCGCCGCCTGGATATGAGCGGGCAGATACACACCGAGGATAATGTAATCTTCCTTACCTTTGACGACTGGGGGACGGATGCGGCGGTAAACAAGCTGCTGTATGTGCTGCGCAAACATCAGGCGCCCGGAGCGTTTTTTGTCATTACCAACAATGTATTGAATAACCCCAACCTGCTCAGGGCAATTGCCGCGGAGGGACATGAGCTTGGCAGCCATTCCGAAAAACATCAGCCGATGGCGGCCAGCGACCCGGTAACAGGCAGGCAGGTTCAGACGCAGAATCCAGACGAATACCGTCAGGAACTCGGCCTGTCCTACCAGAAATTGCAGGCTGTGGCAGGTGATGTTATCGTGAATGGCAAGCCGGCGTTAACCAGATTTTTCCGGCCGCCCACACTGGCGATCAGTAGGATGGGAGTGGAAGCTTTATTTGAAACGGGTTATGAATATATCGTTTCCGGTTCGCTTAGCACCAATGATTATAAAGCGGAAAACGCCGCACAACTGATAAGAGCAATCAAGGACGGAATTTATGCGGAAAACGGTGCAGTAAAAAAAGGCGCTATTTTGGTTATGCATATGTCGGACAGCTCTGTGTATACCGCTATGGCCCTGGATATACTGCTGACGGCGAATGCAGCCAAAGCCGACACCGATCCATCCAAATTTAAGGTCGGCCGCCTGTCCGATTATTTAACCGACGGTTATTCCCAAAGCAACCGCAAGCAGTCATTGCGTTTAAACAGCATGCGGTAGGCGGCGCGGAAGCAAACGAAATGCGGCAGCAATTAGAAACGGCAGGTAATGGACTGTGAAAAAGATCGTTAAGCAGGAAGTGAAACAGGAAAAAGAGGATATACTGCTTGCGCCCAGGCCTGACCGCAGACTGCTGTCCCAGGTGCCTGACAAAGAGGGACTGCGCAGCAATGTGGACAGAAGGCGGGCCGGCGGCAATGCGGCTGAGGCGGACCTTTCGCGGCTGATTCAAAGCCAGCAGACAGGCCGGCGGTATTTGGTCAATTACGATGTTGCCATCCAGTATGCGGCCCCCGGAAAGAATGTCAAATGCCGGGGCAAAGGCCTTGACATCTCCTCAACCGGCATGCTGCTGGAAGTATCGCCGGAGATTGCCCGGGATCTGAGCCAGGCGACGGCCATCAAGCTGAAATTTGTCATAGCGCCGGGCAGCATGCCGGAAGGGTATGAAATGAGCGTCAGCATCGGCGCTAAGTATGTCCGGTCCGGCCGGACCG
>NZ_FNHB01000023.1 GCF_900104455.1 Dendrosporobacter quercicolus | reverse complement strand
GTCGGCATACTCCCGGTATGCCTCCTTCCTCCGCCTTGCATTGCAAAAAAATCTACACTGTCTAATCCTAATTCACAACTTTGCCAAGACACTAGGCTTTATCAAGCCCGTACTTTTTTAAATAGCGGTATAAGGTTACCCTGCTGACATCAAGCATATTGGCTAAACGGCTTATATTGCCGCCGGCGGCCCGCCAGGCCTTGATAAATACATCGCGATCTTCCTTCCAGGCATTATCGGGCCTGATCTCGCCCATCAAATTAATATCCTCCGGCCGAATCTGGTCGCCGGCGGTATGAAAAAAAGCATACTCCACCACGCCTTGAAGCTGCTTGATATTGCCTGGCCAGTCATAGGCCATCAGCACTGCGTTGGTTTCAGGCAATATTGTTTTTACCTTCATCTGATGCTGCTCAGCCACCTCACTGACAATATGAACAGCCAATGCCGGAATATCCTCCCGGCGAGTCCTGAGCGCAGGTACTCTGACCACACTCTTGGCGATAATTTCGTATAAACTGCCGGCAAATGCGCCCCGCTCGGTCAGCCGTTTTAAATCACTGTCACAGGCGGCGATAATCCGTACGTCAATTGGCCGCTCCACGGCTTCTCCGAGCCGTCTCATCCGCTTGTCGACCAAAGCCTTGGCCAGCTCGTTTGCCGCATTACGGGGCAATTTTTCAATCTCATCCATAAATAGCGTGCCGCCATTGGCCAGTTCCAGCTTGCCGGGCCGGCTGGCATCCGGAACAGTGGCAGCGCCAAACAGCTCCTCTTCCAGACGCTCCGGCGGAAGGCTGCCGCATTTAAGAGCAATCAGCGGGCCTGCGGCCCTGGCGCTGGCCTGATGAATGCCATGCGCCATCCGCTCCTTCCCAGTGCCAGCCTCGCCCTGTAATAATAAATGGCTGTGATTACGGGCTACCCGGGCGGCTTTTTCCTTAGCCGCCACAAAAACCGGCATAGCCCCGACCATGCTGGACAGGCTATAGCGGGCCGTATAGCCAACGGCATGAGCCACCAGCGTTCTTAAATCCTCAATCGGCAGGGAAACTGCAACAACACTGTTTACGCTCTGATCAGATCCCCGCTCCAGAGGCACCACCGTCGTTATATCCTCATAAGTTTTACGATGCGTTATCCAGGTTACCTCCTTATTATAGGAAGGCACTCCGTTAAATCCCTTAAAAATCGGCGTATGCCGGTAATTTAATACCACATCGTTAAGATTAGCCAGCCCGTTGACCGTGTCGCCGCCAATTCCCTCCAGCCGGCTTTTCCCCAGTTTATTGGTATAGGCGACCTCTCCGCCAGGCATAATGTGGTAAACGGCAAATGGCGCCGCATCCAAAATGGCCTGTTGCGCTTTTAGGCGTGAACACAAATTCAAATGGCTTTCCATGGCGTGTTTCATACTTAATATAAGCGATACCACCGAGCTATACGGCAAAGCCTGCTGCTCCACCGATACCAAAGTAATCATATAGGCCAGTTCCCCGTCCAGAATAATCGGCGCTGAGCAGGCATCTCCCAACTGGCAGTCCTCAAGCCACATTTCCGGCCCGAATAAGAGAAACGGCGTCCGGTGCTCATACGCAATACTGATGCTGGACGCGCCGATATCCTGCTCGGCCAGCCGGGCGCCCTCAATTTGGCCCGGCGTCTTCTGAAAGAATGGCAGCGAGTAACTTTTTAGCACATAACAGTCTGCATCTAACAACAGCAGGCTCAAATTATAAATATTAAAAAACTCCCTGATTTCCCGGTAAAAGTCGTTTAAATAGCTAATCGCGCCGGCATTTTTATTCTGCCGGTCAGCCAGTTCTTCTTTCGTCAGCTTAGCAAGCGCCGGCATACTGTCATGCGGTATTTTACCGTTCAGGCTGCGTTGCCAGGAGGCGGCAACCCAGGGATGGACATTTGGGTCAAGAACTGCGTCCTGAATAAACTTTTTGTAATAGGACTCCAATTTATCCCTGCTGCGCCGCTCTCGAATCATAAAAACAACCCCCAAAATTCTGATGTATTTTAGTATGCCCAATAACAAATAAACGTGATCTCATTTTCCCTACCCAATTGTACCAAGCCCATCTGCTACATGCAATAAAGGGTTTGGGCAAAATGCGCAGGATTGACAGAAAAGTCATCGCAAATTTTTATTTACCAATGGAATAAAATTCGGTATGCTTAAAGTAAAAAAATAGTAAAGGCTGGTGTTACAATGAAAACCATTGCTTTAATTGCCCATGACCGCAAAAAACAGGAGATGCTGGAATTTGTTCGCCTGCATTCAGCCCTGCTGGCCCAGCATAAGCTTGTTGCTACTGCCACTACCGGCCGCTTAATCGCGGAAAATATCGGGTTGGAGATTACCACACTCTTATCAGGCCCGTTGGGCGGCGACCAGCAAATAGGCTCACTAGTTGCCACACAGCAGATTGACATGGTTATTTTTCTTCGCGATCCACTCACGGCCCAGCCGCATGAGCCGGACATTACCGCATTGCTTAGAGTCTGTGACGTACACAACGTTCCTTTGGCGACAAATCAACAAACAGCTCATTTATTGCTTAATTCTCTGGTGCTGGAATAACCTGACGTTTCACAAATGAACGCCTGTTCTGCGCCGGGAGTGAACCAAAGTCACAGGTTGAACTGCTGCGGTTAAACATTTCTATTTTAATCGGCAAAAAACAGGCGTGGTTCGCCTGTTTTTTTGTTGAGTCCAAATCAGGTCCGGTAATCGTTGATATCCTCACTAAAATGTTGAATAACCGTCTTAAATTCACCGATTTTGTCCATCATATCCTGCAGCTTATCATTGTATACCGTGACCGCAGCACTGACTTCCTCGCTGGCCGCCGAATTTTCCTCCGAGACTGCCGCCAGCGCCTCAATCTTGCCGTACACTTCACTCAGCCCTTTTGTCTCCTGCTCTAATTGCTCAATCATATTCACGATATTGTCGGCAACTTTATGCACATTCAGCACATGCAGAGTATTGCTATGGACAACAGTTCCCAATTGGCGGCTTTCATTTGCCAGAACTACATACTCTTCTTCAATTAAAGCAACTACGCCGCTGATAATCCTCATCAGGATTTCAAGATCACGGGAAATGCTTTCCGAGTGATGCTGCGACTGTTCGGCCAGCTTTCTAACCTCCTCGGCTACAACTGCAAAGCCCCGCCCCTGTTCACCGGCCCTGGCCGCCTCGATTGCAGCATTCAGCGCCAGCAGATTGGTCTGTCCGGCAATAGCCGACACCATTCCGGTAATTTCATTGATTTTACTGGCCTGATCCTGTAAGTTTTCGGCTGATTGCTTCACATCCCCGAACTTTTCCATACTCCGTTCCAGTCTTTGATTGGAGGCCTGGATATCATCAAAGCCGCCTTTAATTTCGGCGACGGCCGCTTCTAATTGCTGCTTATTGCGTTCCTGCTCGGTAACCACAGTTCTCAGAGTTGCCAGATTGCCGTTAAGAATACCAACGGCATGACTGGTATCCTGGGCCTGGCTGGTGGCGGCAAGCGCCACATCCATGACCACTCCCGAGATCTCCGTTGATGTGCGCCGCATTTTTTCCGCCAGGTCATTGAAATCACCGGCATACATCCGCATTTCATCCCCAGTGCCTTTAAATCCGGTAAATTCGCTCTTCACCCGCTTTTTATACTGGTCAATCAGCTCTGCAATGGCTTCAAACTCATCGTCCGAAGCCACCTTGGTGGTACCATAATATTGATGCGCAAGAATACCCTGCAGTTCCGCTTTAACCGAAGCAAACGGCTGCAGCAGGATTGCCGCGCCGGCAGCGGCCAGAACGCCGCTGAATAAGGGGATCCATAGCGGCAGATTCAAACCAGCGGCGGCTAAAGCCAGGCTAGCCAGCAAGGAAAAGGCCGCAGTTGCCACACCTATTTTAACCGGCAGGCTGCGAATAAAGCCTAAAGAAAATAGCTTGTTAAACCGGTAGGAAACCAGCCGGCTGACCGGCTGCGGAAACCTGATCTTTATTTTCAGAAGCTCAGCTGACGCTTCAACTGTCTCTGTCCGGATATCCTCTCTAAAAAATTCAGCCGCCCCGGCCAGCAGGCCCTTGAAATAACCAAACATCCCGCGTTTGGAACGATAGCTCAAAACAGCTTCATATTCGGAAACAGGGCGGATCAATAATTCCGGCGGATTTGCTCCCGGCAGCCGTTTGACTACGACCACATGTACATCATACATTGACGCCAAGAAGGAATACAAATTCTCGTGCTGAAAAAAAGCCGGGTAAGCATTAAAAAAAGTTCTGACATTATCTTTACCAATGGCCTGCCAAACTTCATCCTCGGTTTTGCCAAGCTGTGACGCAAGAAATGATATGACCGCCTTAGGCTTGGCATCATCAATATCCTCCGTCGGCAAAAACATTTTATCGGCCTGCCAGCCGATATGAGCCATTGCCCGGTTCGTTAAATCTTCCCCCCACAATTGGCGTGAAGTCTTCAGCCAAGTCCCAACAACTGTACCTTTCATGATTACACACCCCGTAATTACAGCGTTTTCTACTTATATCCACAACTTCGCTCTTAACGTAAAATATCCTACCCGGCAATTGCGGATTTATCGTTATTAAAATTAAATAAAAAACCGACTTTGTATTCATTGCCCAAATGCTTCACAAACCAGGCTCAACGAATCAGCCCGTCTAAGCGGTTGTTCAACTTACGAACCACCGAGTGCACCGAGGACACAGAGGGTTACGGGGCATTTTTAAACCTAGTATCCCCTCCGTTAACTCTGTGTACTCTGTGGTTCGTTTCTTAGCGTTTTTGATCAAGATCCATGCTTGCCGCCTGATGAGCCAGATCATAGGCATGAGAACCGCCGAATAAATCAGCGGTAATCGTCCCGTCCAGCTTACGATTTGCAACCATTGCCCGCATAATTTTTTCTACTTCAGCCAGCGGCAAGGTCGCCCGGTAAGGCCGGTTTTCGGTCAGCGCCACAAATACATCCGCCACAGCCACAATACGGGAGCCAAGCCGCAGGGATTTTTCACCAATCCGGAAAGGATAGCCCGTCCCGTCAAGCGTCTCATGATGGTATGCCGCCCATTCGGCAATGATCTCAAAGCCGTCAATCTGGGCCAAAATACGGTAAGTATAATACGTGTGCTGCTTAATAACGGCGAACTCCCACTCGTTCAATTTGTTGGGTTTTTCAAGAATTTCGTTTGGTATTGCCAATTTGCCCAGGTCATGTAATAACCCGGCAATTCTCATTGCCTTAATTTCCTCTGAGCTGTAGCCTCTGGCTTCAGCCAAAAAAGCCGCAATTAGTGAAACACTGCGTGAATGGATTGCCGTAAATGAACTGGTCCGGTCAATGATTGTTGCAAATATCTCCGCAATGTTGATCACATCATCTATCGTAAACTTCATCAGTCCGTATACGTCAATATTGCGAAAAAAGTTCTGATAATAATGGGGGTTGACCAAATCGAGCCAGAAGCTTTCCTGCCGGGCAAACTCATGCAGCGCTTTTACTAAATCAGGGTCAAAATAAGTGCCGCTGAGCTGACGGATGGCCGATAAGATTTCCGGCCTTTGCTCAAAAATAAACAGGTCATCCCGCAGTAAAACCTCCAGCCGGTCAGCCAGGCAAATAATCCGGCTTGCTAAAGGAATTTGCCGGCCGGCAAGCCCGGAAGGACTGCTGCCGTCCCAGCAATCATGATGACGTCGAATCGGTTCAGCCAGCATTCCCAGCTGCGGTGAATTTTTCAGTAATTCGTACCCGGCTTCGGCATGATGGTAAATATCCGGACCAGCCTGTTTAAAATGATGCAATCTTTGTTTTTCTTCCCAGCGCGAGACAGCGCCAATATCGTGGAGTAAGGCTGCATAAACAATCGTGTGCTGCTCGTCGTTGCTCAGGCCGGTATACTCGGCAATCCGGCTGCTGATTAAAGCTGTCCGCCAATGATGCCGAGACAAACCACCAGTTGATAGTTCCAACGCCATGGACAGGGCGCGTAGTAAATTGATTGGATGAATATTGAATTGCATAACGATAAACTGCCCCCTCTAACGAGTCACTTAAAACTGTAAATATAATAACGAAGTAACCCGTCAGTATACACAGCATTAGCTTTAATACTGTACTTTATGTATCCCGCCTGACTCCCCCGCATCTTAAAAGGCCGGACTTGCGCCGCGCGGCATTGGCAAAACGGCCTTAACTCCCTGCTGAGCAGTCAATCGCGCTAAGCCGTATTGCAAAATACCGGACCCGCGGGCCCGGTTGTTTAAAGTCCCAATAACTGCATATATTTGACTAACTTAAATGGCCGATAGTCCCAGGCATTAATTGTCTCAGTCAGAACCGTTCTGGCATACAAAACAGCCATTGCCTTTTGGGCGTCAAATTTAGTAAATCCGTAATTGATTAAACGCTCTTCAATAACGTCATAGGGCGCCCGCTGCTGATAACGGTCTATTACCGGCTGCAATTTACGGATGATTTCCTGCAATTGTTCTTCGGAAACCTTAAGCTCCTGCAGCCACTGGCTGGTTAAACTCATTTTCAAAACTCTCCCTTCATCTAACACTTGATGCCAAATAGGTCATTATCTGCCCATCGCCTGCTTCGCCCCTCCCAGCCTTCCATGAAGAAGCGCGGTGCAGTACTAGGCCTTAACATCAACCCTGGCGCCCACAGAATCTGTCCCGGCAACAGCCCGGCTAACCAATTGCCGCTCCCCTGAAGCTTCATGATCTTTCTGCTCCTCCGGGGATTTACGCCGCTTTTGATTAGGTAAATATTCCGGCCTTTTAAATAGTTTTACACTGCCTAAAGGCTTAGCCCTTACGATACTGGCAACTGATCCTACCGGCTGAATATGCTTATTTTTATCCATATAACCCCACCCAGCACGTTTCTTTATCACAAGTAATTATTTATAGACAGAAGAAAATCCTCCCGGAATTTTCCGAAAGGATTAATCTTAATCATTTAATTTTTAAACAACAAGCTTTGGTACTGCTTTTAACTGGTTATACAACCTAAAATAGGCTTCACACCAATCTACCAGTTCGGCCATAAGCCGCTCCCGGGCCGCACCATCAATATCCGCCTGATTTAATTCAGCTGATAATTCCATGATTTTTTCTTTCACTGCCAATGGTTCCAACAAAAACCCCTCCTAGCTATTATAGTACAAGCATACACCCTTCAGCTTGCGATATTTGTTGTTATCCGCCGGCGCTTCATTACTTTTTACCGACAAAATACATTTATATGCTCCGGGCATTGTTATTATTCTCACTTTTTCCAATTTTATAACCTTTATTTTCCACAACCTATTGATTGTTCTTCTGCATCAATTCGGCCAATTGCTGTTTCAGCACTTCTATTTCAGCTTCAAGCTCGCGGCTACGCTGTTCCAGCTTTTGCACCTTACTGGATCGTTCTTTTTTTTGCATTATGGTGTGTTTACAAGCTTCTTTATGCCTGTCGCAAGCCACGGCAAAATCCATGCAATCACCTGCTAAATCCAGCAATATCGCCCAAAACACCAATCCACCATACTTAAATCCCCAAAAAGCCATACGCACCCCTCCGCCTAGTACCTTGTCAGCCCTAAAACGGTAGGATAATGGCGAGGCTATTTTTCGCAACACCAGGCGGAGGAGGGAGGCATACCGGGAGTATGACGACCGGCGACAACGAAGGGTTGCGGAAAATAGACCGTCAGTATTCACTGGTTTAGGGCTGATAAGGTACTACAATAGTTTATACAACTTTGCGGCAGTAAGTTACAGTAAAAATAAAAAATTCTGGCGGCTGCCAGGGACTTGGCTCAAACGGAAAGGCTGCCCCAATGCTTATTGCATTTCCGGGCAGCCTCTCACTTTAAATTTTAAATTGCCTTACAATGGAATTCAGCTCAGTTGCCAGCTTTGCCAGCGATTCAGCATTGCTGCTAATTTCATGCATACTGGCCGACTGCTCTTCCACAGTAGCGGCGACGGTACTGGCATTGCCGGAGGTTTCTTCCGCAATTGCACTGATATTCTGCACACTGGCCACCATCGACTGGGTACCTTTAGCCGTTTCTTCAATTGCCACGGCAATTTGCTCAATACCATTTTTAACCGTCCCTAATGTCGCAATGATCAGTTCAAAACCCTTTTGCGTATCCGCTGCGGCCAGCTTTCCCTTGTCAACCTCCGTATTGGCTTTATCGACAGTTGTTACCGCGGAAGCAATTTCACCGCCCATTCTCCCAATGATTTCAGCAATATCCTGGGTTGCGCCGGCGCTTTGTTCCGCCAGCTTCCGAACCTCTTCAGCCACTACGGCGAAGCCTCGGCCCGCTTCTCCGGCCCGGGCCGCTTCAATAGCCGCATTTAAAGCCAGTAAATTGGTCTGGCCGGCAATATCATTGATGACCCCGACAATTCCCTTAATATCCTCCGAACCGCTGGCCAGCAGCGAAGTAACATTGGTAATTTCCTGCATAGCAGCAGCAATTTGTTCATTCTGGCCTACAACTGCGCCCAACAGGTTCATGCCGGTATCAGCCTCATGTACCGCATCGTAAGTCTGGCTGTTAACAGCGCCGGCGGTTGCACTTATTTGCTGGGCTCCGGCCGACGCCTGCTGCAAAGCGGCTGAAATGCTGCCGATGTTGTCTGCGTTTTGGCCGACGCCGGCGGCAATTGTTTCAATACTGCCGGCCACTGTTTGAACAGCCTTCAAATGCTCATCAACGGTTGCATTCAGCTCTTCACCGGATGAGGCCAGCATTTGGCCGGTTGTCTGAATTTGCTGCACAAAAGTTTTTAACGCCCGGCGCATCTCAATAATCACCGTGCCCATATCACCGATTTCATCGTTGCGGGTCGGAAATACATCACGGCCGGTTAAATCCAGTTTGCCAACCTCAGCCAGCTCCCGGCTTAAATTACCAAAGCGTTTACTTACATTGCGGCTGTATAAATATACCAACACAATGACCAGGGCAAATATCCCGATACTCAGTAAAGCGGCCAGTCTTACCCGGGCTTTACTATGGTCAATGAGAGACTCGCTCTTCCCGGACAGATAAGCGCCCTGCAGCTTATTGATCTGCAAAAACTGCTCATCAATATTAGCAACCAATTGACGTCCTTGCCCGGTATATTGCGATAAATTAGGATCATTGGCCTTTTTCGCAGCAATCACCTGATCGCCTAATATCACATAATCGCTAATCAGCTTTTCAAGCTTATCACCGGCAGCTTTGGTGTCGGCCATTGTTGAAGTTGCATTGTAATCCCGGACTATCTCCAGGCTTTTTTGAATTTCTTCGCGATAACTCTGTTCGTAAACGGCAGCACCGTCCGGATAAAATAAAAAGCCGCGCATTGACAACAACGCTCTGGTAAAATCAGTGTGGGCGTCCTTTAATAACAATGCCCTGGCGGACGTATGCTGAATCAAACTGCCGGCCATATTGCCCACACTGTCAAAATGGTACAAAACGTAGCCCAGCAGCGCTAAAAATAAAACTAAGACAAATCCGAACATCGCTGACAACTGGGCAATAATAGGTATCCTGGCGCCTTTTCTACACATCTGGGATCACCCTCCCTGGCGTAACTCATTCCACAGAATAAATTCTGGATATTTTTACAAAAGTCCTGCTGTAAGTTGACAGAATTTTTCGCATTATGACAATGCCGCTCAGAGCTGTCCACTAAAATAAAATTTGTATTCCTGCCAAATTAATAGGATTGCCGCCTTTGCAGCAATATATACTTGAAGATTTCCGGGTTTTTGATTATAATTAGATATAATAATAGTAATTTTCCAAGGATTACTACTATTAATTGGTATTGCCGGTCGTATTAAGCTGGCCGGGCCAGCTTAATACGCGACAAAAAGGAAAATAAAGGAGAATGATGAATGAATTTAAAGGGCAGTAAAACTGAAGCAAACCTCCAGGCGGCATTTGCCGGCGAGTCAGAGGCCAGAAACAAGTATACTTATTATGCCGCGCAAGCCAGAAAGGAAGGCTTAAATCAAATTGCCGACTTTTTTGAAGAAACTGCCGGCAACGAAAAAGAACATGCGAAAATCTGGTTTAAACTGTTGCATGACGGCATCCCCTCCACCGACACAAATTTACAAGACGCCGCTGACGGCGAAAACTATGAGTGGACCGATATGTACGCCAGCTTTGCCAAAGAAGCCAAAGAAGAAGGCTTCAATAAAATTGCTTATCTCTTTGAAGCGGTGGGTAAAATTGAAAAAGACCATGAAGAGAGATACAGAAAGCTGCTTGCCAACTTAAAAGAAGGCGCAGTATTTGCCAGAGAAGATAAACAAACCTGGATTTGCAATAACTGTGGACATGTTCATTACGGACCAAAAGCGCTTGTATCCTGTCCCGTGTGCGAACATCCCCAGGCTTTCTTCCAAATAAAAGCTACCAATTATTAAACCGAAGGCTTCCTGATGTTCGCACCATAAAACACCTGAAAGAGCGGGTTCAACCGCTCTTTCAGGTGTTTTTCCGTTTGCCGGGATTGAGTTTGCGCATATCGGGCAAAAATAAAAACCCTGCATATCGCAAGGCCTGTTTTTCAGTGGTGCCTCAGGGCAGAATCGAACTGCCGACACGAGGATTTTCAGTCCTCTGCTCTACCGACTGAGCTACCGAGGCATGCTGGATTTTGGATATTAGCTTTTGGACTTTGGAAGCTCCGCTAAAATCCCTATAGTATTGCCGGACCTGCCTATTGTACTATCCAATAGCCAATGTCCAACGTCTAATATCTAAAATGGCGACCCGGATGGGACTCGAACCCACGACCTCCGCCGTGACAGGGCGGCATTCTAACCGACTAAACTACCGGGCCGTTTTGGGATGCTGGCTATTAGCTTTTGGACTTTGGCAGCTCCGCTAATATCCCGCTATGATTTGTCAAACC
>NZ_FNHB01000022.1 GCF_900104455.1 Dendrosporobacter quercicolus | reverse complement strand
CTACTGGAGCCACCGGCGTTACCGGAGTCACCGGCTCTACCGGGGCCACCGGGGCCACCGGACCTACCGGCGCTGGCGCTACTGGAGCCACCGGCCCTACCGGAGACACTGGCGCTACCGGCGCTACTGGAGCTGCCGGGGCCACCGGACCTACCGGCGCTGGCGCTACTGGAGCTACCGGAGCTATCGGCGCTACCGGCGCTGGTGCTACTGGAGCCACCGGCGTTACCGGGGCCACTGGCGCTATTGGAGCTACCGGCGCTGGCGCTACCGGGGCCACCGGCGCTACCGGAGGAATACTAAATTTTGCAGATTTTTTTGCCTTAATGCCTCCGGATAATGCCGCAACAGTTGCGCCAGGTACAGACGTAAGCTTCCCGCAAGACGGACCCGTCAGCGGATCTGCCATTGCCCGTACCGGCCCCAGTACCTTTAATTTATCTGCAATCGGAACTTATCAAATCTTGTTTCAGGTAAGCGTGACTGAAGCGGGACAGCTTATTCTAACTCTTAATGGCGCTGACCTGGCTTACACAGTAGCCGGTCGAGCAACAGGAACATCCCAAATCGTAGGAATTGCTCTTGTAACTACGACAGCCGTCAATTCAATACTCACCGTACGTAATCCGGCTGGCAATGCGGCAGCACTAACCATCACTCCTCTTGCGGGGGGAACAAGGCCTGTTTCAGCACACCTGACCATTACGCAAATCGCTTAGGAAAATAAATACTCAAGGAGAAGCAGCGCGTTTGACAATCAGACTTCTCGCTGCTGCTAACCCTGCCAATACCTTTTAACTGATATCCAAGTCCCTGCGCGGCCTTTGCTGTACTTGCTTAAGAGCACAGTAAAGGCCGCGAAAAACTTATAATATGACTATTCAGTCACGCTATAGTTACACAAGGAGTATCTCTTGTACTGTCAGAATATAGTATTGTTCCCAAGTTATTTGTTGAAGGCGGTTGCAAATTTATGCAAGAAATGAACATCCTACAGAAGCTAGAGAAAATCGGTCTTAGTATGATATTTGAGTTTATTCCCGGCAAAGCCTGTGTATCCACTGATCCCAGTTGCACAGAAATCATCTATAATTCCGCCGCCGCACAATTTTTAGAAATGGCGTCCTGTACCGGCTTGTTCTTAGCCGGAGCACGCCCGCCTTACAAAATATTCCGCCGCGGCCGGGAGTTAGCTCCCGCCGAGCTGCCTCTACAACGCGCCGCCTGGCTTGGTGAAGAAATCTTAGGCGATGAGCTGGAAGTGGTCTGCTTAAACGGCCTGAAAAAACATACACTCTGGAACGCACGCCCGCTGCGTGATCATCAGCGCAATATTATTGCCGCCCTGTGCACATTTGAAGATATTACGGATAAAAAACGTCTTGCCGAAGAGGTGCGCTGCAACGAAAAGAAATATCGTTTGCTGCTTAACAATATACCCGGCCTGGTCTTCTGGTCGAATAAGGCCGGTCAAATCGAATTTGCCAATGAATCAGCCGGTAAATTCTTTCGCCCCTGGCTGGGCAATCCCCAAAACCGCCCTTTACTTGACATTGTCACGCCAACCGTCGACCAACCCGGTATTCACGAATATCGTTTACCAAACGGCCAGCAGGTCTGGATTCAATGGATGTTCCGAAAATATGCACATCCGGTTACGCAAGCGTCCGGGCTGCTATCCGTGGGGTTTGACATTACCAGTCTGTACCGTACCAATCAGGCCATTTCCCTGGACTACGAACTCCGGTACCGGACGGACCTGTTCAATAAAGCGCTCCGCGGCGAACTCAACCGGCAGGAGCTGCGGGAAATCGCCTGCCGGTCAGGCATCGTCTTTCCGGACAGCTCACTGCTGCACATTATCCGGATCAGGGAAGTTGCCGACGAACGGCAACCTGAAGTTCGCCGGGAGCAATACCAGGCCAGGCTTGACCGGCTAATCTTCGACATCTCCCGCCGGACGTCCGGCATCGCCTGGCAATCAGCGGATGGAATTATCATCCTAATCCCCGTCCCGCACGCCAAGGCGTCCTTAAACGGCAGCCCTGCCGACGAAACTGCCGAAATACTGCTGGCGCTGACCAGGAAAGCATTTCCCGACAACAAGGTTTTAATTGGCATCGGCGGTCTCACCGGCAATCCGCCTGATCTGATCCCCGCTTATCAGCAAGCCGTCTTTGCACTGCGCGCCGGTCTGGTTACCGAACAGGGAAAGCCGTTCTACCGCTGGCAGGATCTTGGGATATTACAGCTTATGGCGTCCTGCTGTGATTCCGAACTAACCCATACGTTTATACAGACCGAACTTGGCGCTCTGTTGGCATATGATAAAATCAGGGCAAGCTCGCTGGTTGACACGCTGGAGCAAATTTTAACCGCCGGCTCGGTTGCCGCCATTACCAGACAGTTGCACATTCACGAAAAAACCGTTTTGTTCCGCAAACGAAAAATCGAACAAGTATTGGGAACCTCCATCGATAACTATGCAAAAAAATTAAACCTGTTAATGGCGATCAGGCTGCTCAGACTACATTCAGGCGCCAACAGCGAATATCAGCACAAATAGGATCAAGCCGCCCAGGCCCGGTCGCAGGCCGCAGTCCCGCTTACCGCACAGGGTCATAAAGTGGAGCGCTTTCATATGCTTTGGCATTGAAAGCGCTCCATTATTTTTATTACTAAAAAATGGATATAAAGTTATCTATTTCAGATAACTATCGCTATCTTTCGACAAAAAACGCTATCTTCAGCGCTAGAGGCGTTAACAGGCTGCTGAAGAGAATACTTACAAAAATAAATCATAGGTAAATGAAAGGATGAAAACATCTTGCGAATGAATTTGACAATCAAAACAGTGGGCTTTTTTTTACTGGTGGTTCTGGTAGCCTCTGCGGGCTTTTGCTTCACCATCTGGAAGGTGAACGAAACAGCATATAAAAACACTGTGATAAAAAATGAAATGCTGCCGCGTTTCATCACCACAAGCAATATAAACTATTATGCTACGGCCCAGGTATCCTTTCTGCGCGGCTGGCTGATAACCGGCGATCCCACTTACTTGGAAGAATGGAAAAAAGCCAGTGCCGCTGCTACCGCCAGCGAAGCGGAGCTAATTGAAATGTCCGTTGCCGGCAGTACCGGAGAAAAGCTTTCTTCCGCCACAAAAACGCTTGACGACCAATATACCGCACTAGCCAAATCCTTTGTTCAACTGGTTCAGGAGGGTAAGCGGGACGAAGCCCAGAAATTCCTGGTCGAACAAATGGGGCCGGCTGGAGCTGCACTCAATGCCCAGCTGCAGGAGCATAATAAATTCCGGCTGAACCAAATTAACACTGAAATTGACGAGGCTGTCGCCAATGCCGAGCAAGCAAAGCTGGTTGCTGTCATAGCCGCAATATTTGCCGCTGTTATTGGTACAATAATCGGCTTTTTATCCGCCCGCAGCATTGCCAGGCCGGTCAACCAACTGGCTGAAACAGCCCGGAAAATAGCCGGCGGCGACCTTACCGAACAAGTTAAGGTTGACCGCCAGGATGAAATTGGCGAATTAGGGCTCTCCTTTAATACAATGGTCGGTCAGTTGAAAACCCTCATCCGGCAAATCACCTTGAACGCCGACCAGCTGGCGGCCTCCAGCGAGGAACTTACCGCCAGTTCCGACCAGTCGGCTCAGGCCGCCGCTCAGATCGCCGAATCAATCACCGATGTCGCTACAAGCGCTAACCGGCAAATGAGCGCGGCCAATGAAACTTCGTCCGTCGTGGAACAAATGTCGGCAGGTATCCAGCAGATGGCGGCAAGCGCAAATCAGGTGGCCGCCCAGTCGCTTCAGGCAGCCGATAAAGCCAAAGACGGTCAGAACGCCGTCTCAAAAGCCGTTGACCAAATGAACCATATCGAAACAACTGTTGTTACTTCAGCTCAGGTAGTAGCCAAATTGGGGGAACGCTCTAAGGAAATCGGACAAATTGTTGATACCATTTCCGGAATAGCCGGCCAGACAAACCTGCTGGCCCTCAATGCCGCCATTGAGGCAGCCCGGGCTGGTGAACAGGGCCGGGGCTTCGCCGTCGTCGCTGAAGAAGTTCGCAAGCTAGCTGAACAGTCCCAGGAAGCGGCAAAAAAAATTGCCGGATTAATTGGTGAAATTCAGGGGGATACCGGTAAGGCGGTCATCGCCATGAACGACGGCACCAGAGAGGTGAAAATCGGCGCTGAAGTGGTCAATGCCGCCGGCTCGGCCTTCCAGGAAATTGTGGAGCTGGTTACCCGGGTAGCAGGGCAGGTACGGGAAATTTCAGCTGCTACCCAGCAGATGGCCTCCGGCAGTCAGCAAATCGTAGATTCCGTTCAGAACATCGACCAGTTGAGTAAGAAATCGGTAAACGAGGCGCAGAGCGTATCAGCGTCCACCGAAGAACAGCTGGCCTCCATGCAGGAAATCGCCAGCGCCAGCCAGGCTCTGGCCAAACTCGCTCAAAACCTGCAAACCGCAGTAGCAGTATTTCACGTTTAAAATGCTTCCGGCAACCTTTGAAAACCTCCAGCAGTCATCAACTGCCGGAGGTTTTTTCTGTTCACAGAACAGCATTTGACTGTCCAGTCACTTTTGTGTTATTGTTAAATTATAGCAAAAACTCGAAGGAAAGAAGGTTACCGGCCATGATGATCAATTACGAAAATCTCCTGAAATATTACTTTAAAAACAACTGGCCAGGGTTGTTTAATTTACGGGAAAAGTATAAACGGAAAAATTATCAGCGGAAGGTAAAGAAAATTATCCTTGAACATTTATCTCAATTTAGGGCTGCCGGCAGTTATCCCTTGTTCCGTACAATTGAAATAGAGACGATGAATAGATGCAACAGCACCTGCTCCTTTTGTCCGGTAAATAAAAATGCCGACACCCGTGCATTCAAAAAAATGGATGAGCAATTGTTTATCGCTATCGTTAAACAGCTAAAACGCTGTAATTACAGCGGCAGGGTGGGCTTATACTCCAATAACGAACCGTTTTTGGACGAACGGATCAGCGATTTTGCCAAAATAGCCAAAACAAACTTGCCGCAATGCACCATTTTTCTCTATACCAACGGAACCTTGCTTACGCCCGAAAAGTTTGTAACAATCATGCAGCACCTTGATCAAATGTACATCGACAATTATAATGATCGCTTGAAGCTCATCAGGCCGGTAAAGGAAATCTACGATTTTTCAAAAAATAAAAAACTGTATAATGACCGGGTGCGCATCAGGCTGCGCAGGCTGAACGATGTATTAAGTACACGCGGCGGACAAGCGCCGAACCGGAAAGAGGAATGCAATACTGCCTTAGATTATGGCTGCCTGCGGCCATTTTATCAAATGGTCGTTCGACCTGACGGAAAAGTCAGTTTATGCTGTAATGATGCTTTAGGAAAAATGACCTTAGGCGATTTAGCCGCCAGTTCAGTCGAGGAAGTTTGGCAAAATGAAATGTATGTAACGCTACGGGAAAAATTAGTCGCCGGGAGAACGGCTACCCCGCTTTGCAGGGCTTGCGACTCAATGCTGTAATGTAAAACAAAACGCACCTAGTACCTTGCACAGTTAGATGTTAGTCTTAGACGACGTAGATTTTTTCCTCCTGCGTGGCGAAGGAGCCGCGCAGATCGGAAATCTGTAAGGCGACGCCAATGAAGCAGGGCGGAAAAAGATGCGTTGTATAACTAATATTTGACTGTGTCAAGGTATTAATAACTAGGTGCGTTTTGTTTGTTAACGACGTCGGGTAAATCTAGCTTCAATTGGACGCATAGACCTCGGCGGCTGAAGAATTTCAGCAAAAATGACGCCATTGAGCACAACAGAAGGATGCAGCTTATTGTCCCAGCCGCCTTCCTCTTGCCCGGCCTGAGGCTTGGAGCTGTCGGCCAATTTTGCCGCCAGCGGAGCTTTGGGACTTGCTGCAACAGGTACTGGAACTTGCTGCTGCGGCATCTTCGGGGGAAATTTCTTTAATCCGTAGTCCGGCATTTCCGGCGGTGGCTCAGCCTCAGGACTGCTTTTGGCCCTGCTCAGTATTTCGGACAGAAAGTACAGCAGCGGTATGAGGAAAAGAAACCAATTTTCCATCTATTTCACCTACTTAGTTGGTTTGTCATGCCCGTCTCCCGGCATAGAGGCCGGCCCCGCCTTGGCAATGGTTTCTCTCATTTGCGTATCGGCCAGCACATTATTCATATTATAGTAGTCCATAACCCCCATGTTTCCGTCCCGCAAAGCCTGCGCGAGCGCCTTGGGAACTTCGGCCTGGGATTCGACTACCTTGGCCTGCATTTCCTGAGTAAACGCCTTCATTTCCTGCTCTTTGGCAACCGCCATAGCCCGGCGCTCCTCAGCCCGCGCCTGGGCAATCCGTTTATCTGCTTCCGCCTGGTCGGTCAGCAGCTCTGCCCCGATATTGCGGCCTACGTCAATGTCGGCAATATCAATGGACAAAATTTCAAACGCGGTTCCCGCGTCCAGGCCTTTGGAAAGAACGGTTTTGGAAATATGATCAGGGTTCTCCAATACATCTTTATGATCTTCGGAAGAGCCCACCGTAGTAACAATCCCTTCACCTACGCGGGCAATAATGGTCGCTTCACCCGCGCCGCCTACCAAACGGTCAATATTGGCACGGACAGTAACCCGGGCTTTTACTTTTAATTCAATGCCGTTTTTGGCCACAGCGGAAATGGTCGGCGTTTCAATCACCTTGGGATTAACGCTCATCTGCACAGCTTCCAGTACATTACGGCCTGCCAGATCGATAGCCGCCGAACGCTCAAAGGACAGAGGGATTTCCGCCCGGTGAGCGGCAATCAGCGCATCAACCACCCGGTCGACATCCCCGCCGGCTAAGTAATGAGCCTCCAGCTGGTTGACATTTACCACCAGGCCGGCCTTATTGGCTTTGATCAGCGGCAATACAATCTTCACCGGCTGCACACGGCGCAAACGCATTCCCACCAAAGTGAAAATCCCCACATTGACACCGGCTGCAATGGCCGAAACCCACAGCCCCAGCGGAACAAAATGCAGAAAAAGCACCGCCGCCGCTGCTACAATGACCACAACAAACAAGGGCAAAATTAATTCAAACATGAATCTACCTCCTATTTTTTATTCAATCGGCCGAACAACGATCCGGCTGCCCTGAACGGCAATGACAGTAACCTTTGTTCCAGGCTGAATATAGATGCCCTCGGAAACCACATCAAGCTTGACGCCGTCAATGTTAACCGTACCGGCAGGCCTCAGAAAAGTTTCGGTTACTCCGTTTTTATGTAAATAAATACGGTAATCATTGGCGCTGACATAGCCTTCCTGTGTCGTTTCCGACTCTTTCAACACCAAAAGTGACCAGAGTTTACTGTTGGGCAAGCGCTTGGCAATGAATAAAAACAGGATGACCGCCACAATCAGGCTCATTGACATCGTGCTCAACGCCTGCAAATTTCCTCCCAGGACCAGAAAAATACTTGCCAAAATGGCGACAAGTCCGGATATTCCAAAGATCCCTGCTCCCGGCACAAACAATTCCACCACCAGGAGGACAATACCGCCAAGAAACAAGAGAATTTCCACCATTCCGGCCAGGCCTGTCAGCCATTGACTGCCGAAAAACAGCGCCGCCGCCGTAATTGCGACAAGTCCCGCACCGCCAAAGCCGGCGGTTTTAATCTCCGTAAGAATGGCTAGGAAAATAAGCGAAACAAGCATGGACTTTACCGCCGGGTTGGACAGCCAGCCGGCCAGCTTTTCCGGCCACTCAGAGTTATATTCAATGACCGGGGCATCCTGCAGGCCATAATGCTTTAACAAACTGTCCCGGTTTTCGGCGACAACATCGGCATACCCCACCTCAATGGCCTGGTAATCGGTCAAAGCAAGAATTTGGCCTGGTTCAGCATAACCGGGAAAGCCCAGGCTCTTATCCACCATCGCCTCGGCGATACGCGGATTGCGGCCCGTCCGGTTGGCGGTGGCGGCAAATTCCGCCTTTAGGGCGGCAACCGTTTTTTCCGTTGTGGGTATGGGTTCGGCCGCGCCAATACTGCCCCCGGGGGCAATGGCCAGATGCTTATGGGAAAGAGCGATTAAAGCTCCGGCCGACCAGGCCCGGTTGCGAATATAACAAATGGTTTGCGTTGGCGAATCAATCAGCAAATCCCGGATACTGACAGCCGCGTCAACCAAGCCGCCAAAAGTATCTATTTCAACAATGACCGCTTTAGCCTCCAAACGCTTTGCGTCAAGCATAGCTCTGTGCAAAAGCGCTGCCTGGCCCCCGTCAATGTCACCCTTAATCTGGACAATAAGCACCGGAGCGGAAGCTGCACTGTAACCCACGAAGGGAACAAGCAGCAACAAGGCCAGAAGCAGCACAGCAATCTTGCGGAAATTACGACAAGAAAACACACCATCACCTCGCACTTCTCTATTGATGATACTATTCGCGACGAAAGCAGGCTATTCCTGTACAAAAGAACAATGCTTTTAAAATTTGACCGTCTATTCTTCAAAGAATGTCAAATTGGCCGCCAGACTGCAGTACTATTATTCCCGGCGCGGCTTGCAATTATCATCATCATGCACTCCCGGCAGGTCTTAACAGCCTCTTTCCTAACAAAACGGTATAACGGCAAACTTCCGCCAGGGGAAAAGTGCTGGCGGGTCAGCTAGCCTTTGGGGTTATTATTTAGTTCATCTAAAGTCAGTGAAAATCCCGGCGCAAAAACCTCCATAAAAAACGCCACTTCCGGCAGATCGTTTTCCGCCAGCTCCTGCTTAATCTGCCTGCAGGCAACTGCAAATTCCTGATTGCCGGCTTTCAGTTCCTCCACACATTTCAAATACGCGCTGATTTTATCCGCCGCTTTGACAATCCGCCATAATTCAGCATCCTCAGGCTGACGGATCAGGATACGGGAATAACCGTTTTTCATTTGCTCAGGCAGCATCTGGTGCAGTTTCCGCTGCGCCATGCCCTCAATCTCCTGATATACAGTCTTTATCCGGGGATTGAAGTACTTGACCGGCGTAGGCAAGTCGCCGGTAAAAACCTCCGACACCTCATGATACATACCAAATAGTGCCGCTTGGCCGGAGTCAATTTGCCCGCCGAAACAGGTATTGCGAATTTCAGCCAGACCATGCGCAAGCATTGCCACTTGCAGGCTGTGCTCCTGGATATTTTCGGACACCGTATTTCTCATCAGTCCCCAGCGCCGGATAAATTTCATCCGGGACAGGAATGCAAAAAAATGACTCATCGCCGTCACCTCAAAAGGTTGTAATTTCGTTAAACAGTGTAATGGCGAAATTATCGCTCATTGCAGAAATGTAATCCACAATAGCCTGAATATAATCCTGCCGCTTTTCCAGGCAATACAGCACCTCATTTTGATATTTCGCCGTTCTTTCTTCCGTCCGGGCATACTTGGCAAGCCACTCTCTAAAGTTATGGGCCAGTACGGGGTAAATCACGGCATAGCGCTCCAGCTCAGCCGGCGTTTCCGTCCCCCGGTAGGCGCTCTTCAGCGTCTGATAGATACTCTCCACAACCAGCTGGGCATACTGCTTATAAATATTCAGCCGTTCATGCCGGTAAATATAACGGTAGTTAAACGCTTTTAACGCATTGATCAAATCCAGGTATTGCGGCGAAAAAGCAATACCCCGGTCCGGGGAGCTTGTCTTGCACAAATCAATAATAAAATCGTGCATTAATAATGTATTGGTGATCTCATTCGCCTCAAACGCGCCAAACTGCCGGCCGATGTTTACCAGTTCACGGATTTCACTATCTGTTAAAATTTTGAGCAGCAGGGCGTCTTCAATATCCCGCCCCAGATAAGAAATTTTGTCGGAAATCTTAACAACGCAGCCCTCCCAGGTAAATGGCGCGCACTGGCTGCTCTTTTCAATACAATATAAATCAAATGCTTCCGCCCGCGGAAAGATCGAATTTTCATCCACCTCGCCGCAATGGCAGACAATACCGTCCCTGACGGCATACGTTAAATTCAGATTTCGTTCCAGCCCCTCATTGTCAGTCAGCGTCTCGCATTTGTCAACAAACCTGAGGCTGTTGCGTTCATGCCAAAAAGTCGCGCCCAGTTCCTGTTTGACAATTTCCTTTAAGAATTCCTCGCCGGCATGCCCGAAAGGCGCATGGCCCAAATCGTGGCCGATGGCGATGGCGTTGGTAAGTTCGGTATTCAGGCCCAGAAACCTGGCGATGGTGTAACTGACGGAAGCAACATGATTGACATGTTCTATCCGGGTGCAAATATGGTCATGCCGGGCGGCAAAAAATACCTGGGTCTTGTTTTTCAGCCGCCGGTAGGCCGTACTGTGTAAAATCCGGGTGTAATCACGGGCAAACTGGCTGCGAATATCATCGGCTTTTTTATAGATCGGCGTTATTCGCCTGACCTGCTGCTCCCAATTGGGATTTTTCTCGTGAGCGCTGACTTTACTGAACAAGCCGCTTTGCATCTTACCACCTCCGCCTTCCCTGAAATATTCCGATTCAGACAGAAAAACTCCTGCCAAAGCGCTGCAGGTTTTGACAGGAACTCCGATCTTTCTATTCTAATACCGCCAGCCATGGAGTCTTCCATAAATTCACATCACTGGTGCTTATCGTTTGACCAATGGTAAAGCCGCTCAGATTTTGTTCTCTGAAGTTAATCGGCGGGGCATCCGCCACTGTATTGGTTCCGGCCACCACAGCACCGAGCTGGGAGGCGTTCACCTGATTATACACGGCAAGATAATACAGTTGATTGCCTAATAGGGTGACTGGTGCAATTAACGGCAGAACCTCCAAACCGCCGCTGATTGTTGTTGCGATAGCCGTTATGCCGATTACCTGAGCGGTAGAATTTGACGTCGCCTGCAAAACGGCAATTTGAAACTGACCCGTACCAGCCCCGACCTGGATTACATAGGCTGCGGCATGAGAGACAACTCTATCCATATCTCCGCCAAAAATAACGCCGCCAATTGCCTGATTGTTCCCGCCGCCTTCATCAGGAGTAATTGTTGTATTGATATTGCCCAAACTGCTGGTCATTAAACATACATTCGTGTCTGCCGAAGCTCCGGTAACTCCCGTTGCTCCAGTCTCTCCGATGGCTCCCGTCGCTCCAGTCTCCCCGGTAGCTCCTGTTTCCCCTGTTGCTCCAGTTTCTCCGGTTACCCCGGTCTCTCCGATGGC
>NZ_FNHB01000021.1:1260-12780 GCF_900104455.1 Dendrosporobacter quercicolus | reverse complement strand
ATCGCGACAATCTAACGAAGCAAAAACCATCCTAAAATGAATATCTTCTGTGAAGTTTTCAGGGAATATACCTTTCAAGGATATTCACCTGTTAAAGGATAAGGCGATGGAGTTGGGTGTCCAACATCCGGAATCCAAAGTCCAATATCCAAAGATCCGGTGTTGATAGCTGTGGGGTTCCACCTGTTCCCATACCGAACACAGTAGTTAAGCCCATATACGCTGAAAGTACTTGGCTGGAAACGGCCTGGGAGGATAAGTAAATGCCGGTTAATGAGTGCCAGACGGGGTTGTTCATCTCGCTTGGCACTACTTTATCATCAATGTGGTGGCTGTGGTGAAGCGGTTAACACGGCGGATTGTGGCTCCGTTACCCGAGGGTTCGAATCCCTTCAGTCACCCCAATCAAATTAGGGGTATAGCTCAATTGGTAGAGTAGCGGTCTCCAAAACCGTTGGTTGTGGGTTCAAGTCCTACTGCCCCTGCCATATTAAAATTAAACATGGAGTGGTACTCAAGTGGCTGAAGAGGACGGTTTGCTAAATCGTTAGGGGTCGTGAGGCCCGCCAGGGTTCAAATCCCTGCCACTCCGCCATTACTTGGAGGGATTCCCGAGTGGCTAAAGGGAGCAGACTGTAAATCTGCCGGCTTTGCCTTCGCTGGTTCGAATCCAGCTCCCTCCACCAATAGATGTTTGAAAGCAGGTTTGCAGTGATTTTGTCAACCCGAGAGGCCAGATCTGAAGTAGACTTTGAACTGTAATAGAAAAGCGGCGGCATAGCCAAGTGGTAAGGCTGAGGTCTGCAAAATCTCTATCCCTAGTTCGACTCTAGGTGCCGCCTCCAGATATTTTTGTTATGTACATAAATCACTGAATAAATTGAGCCCATGGATAAACACTATTCATGGGTTCAATTTATTTCTGTATGGCTGGGAAAGTGCGGCTATTGGGGCGATAAAATGACGCTAAAAAGCCTGAGTTTTGGGGTTGCAGAGATGGTGGCGAGGAGGACTTAAATGTTTGTTCATGATCTTATTAGGTCAGGCAATAGCAATGATTTTGTTATTAGGGGGGAAGAGTCCATAACCTATGGGCAACTGCAGTCAGAGGTGAGTGAATACCGGCGGTATTTTTATGCTCAGGGCATAAGCGGCGGTGACAATGTAGGTTTATTTTCGCGCAACTCAGTGGAATACATTTGTAGTTATATGGCGGTAATCAGTCTGGGGGCAGTAATTGTTCCGCTTAATTTTCAACTAAGTAACCGGGAGATTGCCTATATCATTAAAGATGCAAAGCTGGAGCGCCTCATTACGATGGAGGAGCTGAAGCTAGCTGAGCCTTTACAGCAAATCGGCCATAAGGGTACTGTTGAACAACTGGTTATACCCGAGTTCAAGAAAATACTAGGGGCAGGCAGATATCCCGAGGCTCCGGCGTTATCCGGCATTACCGAGGAAGATCCTTGTGTTATTATTTATACTTCAGGGACAACAGGCTCACCCAAGGGAGCGGTATTGTCTCATAAGAACTTGGTAAGCAATGCCAGGGCTTTCCGGGAAATCCTGCAAGCCATACCTACCGATACGGTACTTTGTGTATTGCCGATGTATCATTGTTTTGCCTGGACCTGTGCAGTGCTTAATTCACTGCTGTGCGGTGCGGCAATGACAATACTGGATGGATTTTCACCTAAAGAAACGCTTGCTGCAATTAAAAAATATACTGTTACTGTTGTATACGGGGTTCCGCCTATGTATAATATTTTGGCCCGTCTGGGCGAGGCGGCCGATTTAAACAGTGTAAGGATTTTTGTATCCGGAGGGGCCGCGCTGCCGAAAAAAGTAGCGGAAGCTTTCGCTCAAAAATATGGTCGACCAATTATTGAGGGCTATGGTTTATCAGAAGCATCGCCGGTTGTTGCCCTTAATCCGCCGGAACGGACGAAGTCTGGCTCTATTGGCCGGGCTTTACCCGGCTTGGCAGTGGCAGTGCTTGACGAAAATGATAGGGAGGTTCCTAACGGTCAGGTAGGAGAATTAGCAGTAAGAGGCCCAAGTGTGATGAAAGGTTATTTTCATTTGCCTGCGGAAACGGCTCAGGCTTTAAGAGGCGGCTGGCTGCACACCGGTGATTTGGCGTACAAAGATCAGGATAATTATTTTTTTATTGTTGACCGGCTTAAAGATATGATTATTACCAATGGCGAAAACATTTATCCGCGGGAAATTGAAGAATTGTTATATGCTTATCCCGGCATTGTAGAAGCAGCGGTAATCGGTGTGCCTGATGAATTGCGCGGCCAGCAGGCTGCAGCTTATTTAGTCCTGGCCGAGGGGAAAACACTGGATAAAAAGGAGCTTCGCGAGTTTCTTGGCGCAAATTTGGCAGCATATAAAGTTCCGCGGGATTTTATTCAGGTTGACGATTTGCCGAAAAATGCAACTGGTAAAATTTTAAAGCGTGTATTACGGGACAAGCTTTAAAATTACAAAAAAGAGCCTAAGCGTTCAGTCAGCTGCTTAGGCTCCAGCATCTATTTAATTAGTTTGGGCAAATTCGTCCAGTCAGAGTGAAAAAAACCCGGGATGTCAATACGCTCATAGGTATGGGCGCCAAAATAATCACGTTGGGCCTGCAGCAAGTTTGCCGGCAAAGTATTTTGGCGATAGGAATCGTAATAATCAAGGGAAGCGCTGAAGGCCGGAATTGCAACTCCCAGTTGTTTGCAGACGCCGACTACTTTGCGCCAGCCTTGCTGAGCACGGGCTAATTCACTGGAAAAGTAAGGGTAGAGCATCAGGTTGGTTAAATGAGGATTATGCGTAAAAGCGGCATGGATTTTGTCTAAAAACTGAGCTCGGATAATGCAGCCGCCCCGCCAAAGTAAGGCGATATCACCAAATTTTAAATTCCAGCGATAGTTTGCGCTGGCGGCTTTAAGCAGTGCAAAGCCCTGGGCATACGAGCAAATCTTAGAAGCATAAAGCGCATCCCGAACCGAGTTGATAAGGTCTGATACATCCTGATCATGAATAAGTGAAGGCCCTGTTAGGGTTTGAGCGGCAGTCAGCCGTTCAGTTTTAAAGGTTGAGAGAAACCGGGCATAGACGGCAGCTGTGATTGTTGGGACTGGAATACCTAGCTCCAGGGCGCTATGGATCGTCCATTTACCAGTACCCTTCTGACCAGCCGAATCAAGAATTACATCAACCATCGGCAGCTTGGTTTGGCTATCCTGGCGCTGGAGAATATCGGCCGTAATTTCAATCAGATAGGATTTTAGATGACTTTGGTTCCAGGCACTAAATATTGAACTTTGCTCGGCCGGAGGAATTTTCAGAACTTGCTGCATGACATGGTAGGCTTCAGCAATCAACTGCATATCGCCATATTCAATGCCATTATGAATCATTTTAACATAGTGACCCGCCCCGTCCGGCCCGACATAGGAGCAGCAGGGCTTATCAGCTATTTGTGCAGCAATAGCCGTGAGCAGCGGCGCTAATTCGTCATAAGCCTCGCGGCTGCCTCCAGGCATTAAGCTGGGGCCGTTTAAGGCTCCGTCCTCGCCTCCTGACACGCCCAGCCCTAGATACCGGATGCCTGCAGCCGACAGGACACCGGCCCGGCGCCGGGTGTCCTGGTAATAGGAGTTCCCGCCGTCAATAAGGATATCATCCTGTTCCAGCAGCGGCGTTAATGCTTCGATCAGCTCATCCACTGCCTGGCCGGCTTTGACCATTAAGAGAATCCTGCGGGGTTTTTCCAGACTGGAGACCAATTCCGCCAATGAAAATTTCCCCGCCAACGCCAAGCCCGGAGCTTTGGCGACAAATTGCCTGGTTTTGTCTGGCGTGCGGTTGTAGACCGCCACGGAATAACCCTTGCCGGCAATGTTTAAGGCCAGGTTTTCTCCCATTACCGCCAACCCGATTAAACCAATTTGATGCTTGTTTTCCATAATCCACCTCAAATGACAAGTTTATTATTGTTCCCAATGCCTGATCCGCTCAACAATGCCCGGCTTGAAACGTGTGGCTTGCTTAAGTCAAGCTCAAGCTTCAGGTAGTTTGCTTAAGTGCTATTATATTATATATAACCATATTTGCGAAAAAATGCTTTAGTTGCGATATAAATATTGATCAACAACAGTTCTGTCAACATTAAAATAAAATAATTTATAAATTCCGGATAAGTATTTGTTTTTCCTGCAAAGCATTCAACGGCCGATTCCATTGTAGAATTCATTGGCTATTTGTTATAATGAAATGCAGACCGGCCCGGCAAGTTCAGCCTGAGGTGGTATATAAAACGCCAGTTTAAGGGGGAGAAAATGAAAAATACTGTTTTTATCCGGATCGTTATTACACTCATGCTACTATGTTTTGCCGGTGAGGCAAAGGTTATGGCAACAGTTGCGCAGGATAGCGGCAGACGGGATTTCCTGCAGACTGCTGACCCCATTGATCTTAGCATAATGGGACCGCCGCTTGCCACGCAGGAACAATGCCTGAACTATCTACTGAAGCGTAATCCGTCCCCTTTCCTAACAATAGCGCCAGAGCAATTGATCAAACATTTTTATACTGAAGCACTCCGGGAAGGCGTTAGGCCGGATGTTGCCTTTGCCCAGGCATTGCATGAAACCGGCAACTTTCGCTATGGCGGCGATGTTGTAGCTTTACAGAACAATTACTGTGGCTTAGGTACAACCGGCGGCGGGGTCAGAGGAGCCTGGTTTCCCAATGCTCAAATTGGGGTCCGGGCCCAAATCCAGCATTTGCTGGCGTATAGCACCAAGCGGCCGCCGCAGCTGCCTGTGGTTGACCCACGTTACGAACTGGTTAAGAAGTCGGATAATTTTGGCAGGGCAGTTACCTGGACTGATTTAAATGGTAAATGGGCTGTTCCTGGCAAGACTTACGGTCAGAAAATATTGAAAATTCATCAGCAAATTCTAGACGGTGAATAATTAGCCGGCAGAATTTCCGTGGATGAAAAAGCAATCATAGAAAACGACATTGAACCAAAAAGCCTCCTGGCGCAAGATAGAACTACGCCAGGAGGTATTTGTATTTCCGGGAAAAAGGGAATGGCAAAATACAGCTAGTCTTCATCTTTGATTTATTGGCGGGTAATAATCCGGACCAGTCGATCATAGAACAAATAGTCCCATACCCATTTGGTAAATACCAAAAAACGGTTACGAAAATCAATCAGCCGTAAAATATGAACGAGCGACCACATGAGCCAGGCAAAAAAGCCTTTCATTTTCAAGCGACCGATATGCACGACAGCGGCGTTGCGGCCGATTGTCGCCATATTGCCAAGATTTTTATAGACATACTTAACCAACTCCCTGCCTTTAAGCACATTAATGATGTTTTTTCCTGCAACCTCGGCTTGCTGGATAGCTACCGGTGCAACCATTGGCAGAGGCCGGTCATTAAGCGTAAAATGGGCGGAATCCCCGATAACAAATACCTCAGGGTGCTCGGGTATTTGCAGATACTCGTTAACAATTGCCCGCTGAATTTGGTCTTTTTCGACGGCAATTTTATGCATAATTGAAGCGGCTTTAACACCGGCCGCCCAGATGACGGTATGGGTTGGAATTACCTCGCCGCCCTTGAGCGTCAAGAACTGGCCGTCATAATTAGTAACCTGTACGCACAGGCGCACTTCCACGTATTTACGGATTAGAGTTTCCACGGCGGCGTCGCGCAGTTCCGCCGGCATTGCGGCAAATAGTTTATCAGAGGCTTCCACCAGGATAATCCGTACTTCTTTAAAGTTTAAGTTAGGATATTCTTTATTCATTACCAGATGGATCAGTTCGGATAACGCGCCTGCCGATTCTACTCCTGTAGGGCCTCCTCCAACAACAACAAAGGTTAGCAAAGACCGGCGCTTTTCCGGATCTTTTTCGAAAGCGGCTTTTTCAAACTGATACAGAATATGATTACGGATGGTTACGGCTTCATCCAGGGTTTTCATGGAAAAACCGTGTTTTTCAAGTGATTCCAGTCCAAAGTAATTGGTGGTTCCGCCGGTGGCGAGAACCAGATAGTCATAGTTTACCGAACCATTATTGAGTATTACTTTTTTTTGCTCAAGATCAACATCCGTCATTTCGCCCATCCGGAAAATAACATTTTTCCGGTCTCGTACCATTGCTCTGGCGGAATAGGCAATATCGTCTACTGACAGGCCGGCTGTGGCAACCTGATACAGTAGCGGCTGAAAAAGATGGTAATTATGTTTATCGATTAGGGTAACTTCAACATCGGCTTTCGCTAACGTACGGGTTACCCGCATTCCGCCGAAGCCAGCGCCGATGATTACAACATGCGGTTTTTTCTTATCTTCCATGATCATCCACCTCGCAATGGTATTAATTTCACTTATTGATTAAACAAACCAGTTCGTGATTTATGTAACTTAATCATACTGCAAAACAGCAATAAAAAGATATTCCATTAATTATTTTATTTGTTTTTTAAGTATTTATAGTAAACATTGTAGAATAAGCTCTAATTTTGTAGAAGGGAACAAGAGAAACAGCGGCTTGCCCATAAAAAAAGACACAACGGCAGGCGTTATGTCCGAAAAACGGGTGATTATCTTTCCCTGTCAGGAATTTTGTATTTATAAATAATATACTCGGTGAATTCCCTGATCAGGAATATTGCTTCTTCGGGTAGCCCGGCCAGGGCCTGATCAGAATCAGTCACCGCTGGTATGGCAGTATATTTTTCTCTGTTTTCTAATAATGCGGCGGTTTTTGTTGATAATTTAAATAAACTTAGAGCGCTGTCGAGGGGTAAGTCGAAAAAATCCAGTAAAGCGCTAAGCGATTTCACTGTAAGGTTTGCTCTGGCGCCATTTTCAATCATACTCAAATAAGACGGCGACATGCGTACTCCATATCTCTTCTCAATTGCTCTTGCAGTATCCTCCTGACTGAGATGATTTTGTTCCCGGGCGTTACGGAGAATTTCGCCAAATGTCATTTCTATCACCTATCATTATGTTAAGCATATTACGTTATTGCTCCTGTTCACTAACAGTAATATATATTAACTGACAGTTATTGACGCTGTTTTAATTTGCCACTATAATTTAAATATGAACTTTTTGTAAAAGTTAGTAGGCAGATTGGATGTGTCGATGATGACGGAAACGGACCGTTCTGTTGCTTGCATTACAAATTCAATGGCTGATCTACGTGAGACCGAGGAAGCTCTGTTTGGCATTCTGGATTATGTTTTAAGGAAGAATTGCCGGGAAGATTTTTCGGCTGAGGAGTGGGAAGAATTTATCTTATGCTGTCAACAGCTGGATAAACTGGAGCACTCTATGCATAAGGTTAAGGCCATTGTTGTTTCCTGGTACCAAGCACCGGGCTAATCCAAAGGCATCAATCCTATCCGCGCAATGATTAAGGCTAAGGATAGGAGCCCTTTGCTTTTATTATTTGGCAGGCAAGGACGCAGGACAATCGGCGGCAGGAATGACGGGCTGCGATAAAGAATTGGAAATTAAGCGCAACGAATAGGTGAGGTGAGATCATGCCGCACGGTCAGAAAAGCGTCTGCCGAAACTGCCGGTTTTTTTATATTACCTGGGATTCAGCCTATCCTTATGGCTGTAAAGTAATGGGATTTAAAAGTAAAAATTTGCCTTGTGTGGTTACCCGGCAAGTATCTGGCCAGGAATGTTTGTCTTTTGCGGCTAAAAATCAACAATAATGGCTCCCTTTGTTAAAAAATGTAAGCAGAGACATGGACTTAATGGATATTATGTGGTAAAATTATATTTTGTAAGTAAATTTTATGAAAGATGGGAATAGTGCAATGATTAGTACAAATGGTTTAACCCTGCAATTTGGCAAACGGATATTATTTAAAGATGTAAATATAAAATTTACCCCAGGGAATTGTTATGGCTTAATTGGTGCAAACGGTACAGGAAAATCAACTTTTATCAAGGTGTTATCAGGTGAGATAGAACCTACGGGCGGCGATGTGGTGATTACCCCCGGCGAACGCTTAGCGGTATTGAAGCAGAATCATTATGAGTTTGATGAATTCGATGTGTTAACAACTGTTATTATGGGGCATGCCAGGTTATATGCTATTATGGAAGAAAAGAATGCTCTTTATGCTAAGCCGGAGTTTTCGGATGAAGATGGAATGAAGGTGTCGGAGCTGGAATGCGAGTTTGCCGAATTAAATGGCTGGGATGCTGAACCGGAAGCGGCACGCATGTTGAATGGACTGGGAATTGCAGAACATTTGCACAGCCAGAAGATGGCTGATCTAAGCGGGAATGAAAAGGTCCGGGTGCTGCTTGCGCAAGCGCTGTTCGGCAATCCTGATATCTTATTACTGGATGAACCGACCAACCATCTGGATATTGATTCGATTAGCTGGCTGGAAGATTTTTTATATGATTTTCCCAATACGGTTATTGTAGTTTCTCATGACCGCCATTTTTTGAACAGAGTTTGTACGCACATTGCCGATATTGATTTTGAAAATATCCAGCTATATGTAGGCAATTATGATTTCTGGCTGGAGTCGAGTCAATTGGCTTTGCAATTGGCCAAAGACGCCAATAAAAAGAAGGAAGAAAAAGCGAAGGAACTGCAAACGTTTATTCAGCGGTTTAGCGCCAACGCCTCAAAATCCAAGCAGGCAACCTCCAGGAAAAAGCTATTGGAAAAGCTTACGCTGGACGACATTAAGCCCTCCTCCCGTAAGTATCCTTATATTGCTTTTAAGCCTGATCGTGAAGCTGGCGCCCAATTACTGACTGTTGAGGAGTTAAATAAGAGCATTGAAGGCCACCCTGTGCTAAAAGACATAAGCTTCACGGTAGGCAAGGGCGATAAAATTGCTTTTGTCGGACCGGATGGTTTTGCTAAAACCACTTTGTTTAAGATCTTAATGGGTGAGCTGGAGGCCGATAGCGGTGAATATAAATGGGGTGTTACCACAACCCAGGCTTATTTACCCAAAGATAACTCCGCCTATTTTGACGGGGTGAATTTAAGCCTGGTTGACTGGCTGCGCCAATTCTCCCGGGATCAGGAGGAAAGCTTTATCCGCGGTTTTCTCGGCAGGATGCTGTTTTCCGGTGAGGAGAGCTTAAAACAAGCCAGCGTTTTGTCCGGTGGTGAAAAGGTGCGGTGCATGCTGGCCAAAATGATGCTGAGCGGTTCTAACGTGCTTATTTTAGATGAACCAACCAATCATTTGGATTTGGAGTCTATTACTTCATTAAACAATGGCCTGATGAATTTCAGCGGTACGCTACTGTTTGTATCCCATGACCATCAGTTTATTGAGACAATTGCCAACAGAATCATTGAAATTACGCCCAAAGGGTTGCTTGACCGCCGGATGACTTATGACGAATATTTAACCAATGCTGAGGTGAAAAAACAACTGGCGGCCTTGTACGCATAATAAAGCAGAAGATTGCCGGGTTAACCGGCAAAGTACTCAAAGTACACAGTGGGAACAAAAAAGCGGGGACTGTCGCAAAACGTTTTTAAAGATGTCAGGCAGAAGGCCCGGCGCGGGAGAACAATCGTTGATACTTAAGGCTTAACAAAAACAAAGGGGGACAGTTCCGTGTTTGCTTCTGCAAACGAGAGACTGTCCCCCTGTTTGAATACGGCTTTCAGTCATTGTCGAGTTGCCGTCTTTGGCTTGCTGGCAAGCGCTCCACTGCGACAGTCCCGGACGCCTACTGTTGTTTTTGGGAGAACGCTTGATTATTGGAGTTTAGGTTGAGGTTTCGGACTCAGGTAAGTAAGCTTTTTAAATAGTTGCGGTTATGGGCAATGCGGGGATCGTTGGGAATAAACTTGCCGGCCAGTTCATTATGGTCATTGGCAAGCTGATATTTGCCAACCCTGGAGTAACATACGCAAAGCTGGATATGCGGCAGCCAGGTCCAGCAATCGTTGCTGACCAGTCCCCAGGTTACCGGTTTTTCTAGCTGGGTTGCCGTTTTATACCAGAATATAGCCTGATCAAGCTGATTGGCGTTTAAATGGTGGAAGCCAAGGCGGCAACAGAATTCAGCGCGGGGAGTAGCATAGTTAAAAGACAAATAAATATATTTAAGCTTGTTTTCATTATCATTTAATTCACCGAAACAATCGGCCAGTTTACCGCAAGCTCCGATATTGTCTTCGATCCAACCCTGATTGGTGGCCAGGAATTTTTGGTAATATTCGATGGCCCGGTTAAAGAGGCGGTGATCTCTCAATTCGTTGGCAAAGTAATAAAGATCACGGGGTGAAAACACTTCCCCGTTTTTCTGGCGCTGCTCATAAATGCGAAGATTACGGTCGGCGTCATGTTCTACCGGGCTGTGGGTAATGGCAGCGTTACTGCTGACAATGTGACCATATACCTCGATATACTCGTGGACAGCGCCAATCCAGCGAAAGTTTTTCGACCGTTTAACCAGCCGGTTACGGCGCAGCCGTGAGGAAACGGTTCCCTGTGAGCTAAAAGCTAAGTTATAAAACATACTAACGGCATCAGCATCAGAGGCAAGCGAGGATTTTAATTTTAATAGCTCGGCCTTATCGTCAGGCAGAATGATATCATCAGCATCAAGCCAAAGAATATAAGTTTGGGTTGCCAAACTAAATGAATAGTTGCGGGCTGCCGCAAAATCATCAATCCACTTAAAATCATAGATTTTTTGGGTATAATTTTTAACGATTTCTTTTGTCTGATCCGTTGATCCGGTATCGACAATGATGATTTCATCGACAATATCTTTCACTGCAGACAGGCAGCGGTCAATTACAGCCTCTTCATTTTTTACAATCATGCATAAACTGATCGTTATAGCTGTTGCCAATCCATCAGAATAACCGGTCACTTAAATACCTCCTTAAACGCTATGATCTTCGTCATTATACGCAGGAGTAAGACGTTTGGTGACTGGATGGGGTAAAAAGATAGAAAAGCAGGCCCAAGGCGGCTGTTAAGACGCTAAGGCCTGCTTTTTCTATCTTTTTCTATCAGGCATATTTATGCTGACAACCGGATGATCGTTAATGTCGCGCCAGATCCCGCCAATAGGACTGCAGTTACTAAAGCGCCAACCAATTGAACGGCTATTGTGTCGCCGGCAGCAATGTTTATTACTACTTCGGCGCTATAAGAGGATACGGAAAGTGCGGGGCTGTAGACAGAGGGCGCTACAACACTGCCGTTAACCATTAGACGGCTGGTAATCAGCAAGCTCACTGTAGTATTGACGCGATAGGAAATAAAGTACCTTCCGGGGGTATTTATCGTGAACTGGGTATTAGCCCCGTTCGGGACAATGTCGGCGGAAAGGTTTTGACTATTGGGGAATGGAACCAAAGCGCCGGTTAGAATCGCAATAATCGTTGCCGATGAGTTTGAAGCAAAGCCTGAGGTTGTGGTGGCGACAGCGCCGGTAGCGCCTGTCGGCCCGGTGTCGCCTGCCGGCCCGGT
>NZ_FNHB01000021.1:0-1085 GCF_900104455.1 Dendrosporobacter quercicolus | reverse complement strand
GGCCCGGTGTCGCCTGCCGGCCCGGTGTCGCCTGTTGGCCCGGTGTCGCCTGCCGGCCCGGTAGCGCCTGTCGGCCCGGTGTCGCCGGCAGGTCCTGTTACACCTTCGGTATCTTCCTGAACTTCACTTAGTAATAAATAGGCTTTGTTTATTGTCCCGGTCGCTAAGACTACAGGATTGGTACCTGAATTAACCAGTCTTACCGTAATCGGCGCGGTATCGACTTGAAGCAGGGCAAACCCAGTAACTTCCCCTACTCTGACGGGTGCTTCCCCGGCAATATTATCACCCTGTGATGTCACAATCGAAAAAGAAACGGTTAGTGACAGGGTATTCTGAGTCGCCACCCACCAGTTGATAAAGTATCTACCTGTTTTATTAATTGTTATTTCTCCAGTAAGCGGGTTATAAGCCACAGCTCCATAAGTGGTTAGTGTGGTTTCAAAGACAACATTGGCGCTTGAAGCGACAGTACCCGTTAATTGCCTTCTCAATTGAAGCGCGAGAGTATCCAATTTTTTACTACCTCCAGATTTTAAATGATCATCCTTATTATGCTATAAATTTGTCGTAGTATGGTGACACAACTAGACAAATGTTCCGGCAGAAAGCCAGCTTGCGCGATAGCCTAGAAGCTATATAGGCGTTTGACTAATGATTGTTAGATCTGCTTTGACGGGCGTCATTCCATAACCGATAAGGCTGTCGGTTGCATTGATCAGCTGTAAAGTTACCGGACTGCCCGGGGCTGCGGTGATGGCCAGCAGTGCGTTGCCGGAAAGCTGGCCGCTGATAATAGGACTTGATGCCTGAATGTTATCTCCTGCGGATGAAGTAATAGCGAATGTTGGGACGATTGCCGTTCCGCCCTGGATACCGTCAGCAGCAACCCACCAGGCAATATAGTAAATACCCGATTCGGTAATTGCTAGTGCGCCTGTAAGCGGGTCATAGGAAATAGCGGTTGACTGATTGCTAACCGTTGTATCAAAGAGCACGTTAGTTCCGGCTGCAACGGAAATTACGGCGGGATCCTGAAGCTGAACCTGGACTCCGGCTAGTTCGCTGCCAACGCCGGTAGCGCC
>NZ_FNHB01000020.1 GCF_900104455.1 Dendrosporobacter quercicolus | reverse complement strand
CCGTTCGACTTGCATGTGTTAGGCACGCCGCCAGCGTTCGTCCTGAGCCAGGATCAAACTCTCCATAAAAGTATTATGAAGAACCTTGATGGCTCTTTATTTATTTCTTAAAGTTAACAAACTGACTCGCGATTTTTCCAACCGCGACGCAGCATTTATGCTGCTAGTACTGAACAGTTCCTGTAGAACTGTTCAGGGCACATCTGGCATTTTTGTTCTTACATTGTTTAGTTTTCAGGGAACACTTTCGCGCTGTTTACTCGCTATCGCTCATTCACATCACGTTTGCCGCCATCGGACAGCTTATTTATATTAACACAACTTATTCATTGTGTCAACATATTTTTTTTGGTAGTTTGTGCCACCACTCAGTGGCGACTTATTTATGTTAACACTATTTTGGCCTAGTGTCAATACTTTTTTGCTTGCGAATTAGTTTGCTGCCGGCAACAACCGCCGGACTTGCCGCAGCACGGTCTGCTCACTTGAGCTTCGGCCCATTTTGTTGCCTCTTCCTTACTATAGAACAAGCCTTTTCCCAGCATATCCCGCAAATTGTCGGCAATATCGCGCCGATAGCCTGCCAGATTTTTTTCTTCAATTAAATAGCTTTCTTGCGTTCCATCATCATCATCAACAGCAAAACTTACGATCCACACCATTTCATCTGCAAGCTCCTGATTCATATAACTCTCCTTTAACCAACGGAAGGTTTACCTAAGATTATTTTAACCTAATTATATCAATAACAGTCACTTATCGACAATATAAAATAACCGGCATGCAGCAAACTTTATGCCGGATAAATAAATTAAATACTAAAAGCAGGATCAGTATCCTCATTAATGGTGGTTGAAGAAATCCCGAAACTCACAAAAAAGGCTTATAAGTCCTAAAAATTCAGAAAGGTATCCAGCAGTTCTTTGGTATATTCCTCTTTGGGCTGTTTGTATAAAGCTTCAGCCGGCTGCTGTTCAATGATTCTGCCTTGATGCATGACGGCGATTTCCTCACTGCAGGCTTTAATTAAATCAAGGTCATGCGAAATGAACAGGTAAGCTATTCCGTATTCTTGCTGCGCATTTTTCAACACCTCGATGACCTGGGCTTGAACAGATACATCCAGCATGGAAGTGGGCTCATCCAATACCAGGAACCGGGGCTTAAGCAGCAGTGCTCTTGCTATACAGACGCGCTGCAATTGGCCGCCGCTTAATTGATGCGGCTGCCTGTTCAATATTTCCGGTCCTAAGCCGACAAATGCTAACCATCCTTCTATTTGCCCGGCAATATAGTCCTTATCATTTATTGCCTGAAATAGATAGGGCTCCGCCAGACTTTTGCCAATAGTCATGCGGGGATTTAACGAAGACTCCGGGTTTTGAAACAATATCTGCATTTCTTGACGCAGCTTTTTCATCTGTCGCCGGTTAAAGTTGGTGATCTCTACGCCATTAAATACGATTCTGCCGCTATCACAGGGAATAAGTCTTAACACCAGACGCGCCAGCGTTGATTTTCCGGACCCGCTCATACCGATCAGCCCCAGGGTTTTCCCGGCTTTCAGTGAAAAAGAAACGTTGTTCACGGCAATGGCCGGGGTCCCCCCCAACAAACCTGTTCGGTACGTCTTGGTCACATTGATTACGTCAAGCATACTTCCAGCACCTCACCCGGCGGCCGTTTACTGCCTGCAAAGCCGGCTCCTGTAGACGGCACAGCTCTGTTTGCTCAGGACAGCGGGGCTGGAATTTGCAGCCAGGGGGCAGGTCAATGAGGCTGGGGGGCATTCCCGGCAGCGGCAACAGGCTTTTGTGCGGCTGGGCATTCAACAACCCGCCGGTATAGGGATGCAGCGGCGTCTGAAACAGCTCGCCAGCCGTCCCCTGTTCAAAAATTGTCCCGGCATAAAGCACGATAATGGTATCGCATAGCTTTTGGGCCAGTCTTAAATCATGAGTGATCATAATGATGCTGACCTGCATGTTTTCTTTCAAATCAAAAAATAGTTGGCATACCTGCCGGCGGATCATCGCGTCCAAGCCTTTGGTCGGCTCATCGGCAATAAGCCATTCCGGCGAAAGCGCGGTACTCATGGCGCATAAGGTCCTTTGGCGCATGCCGCCGCTTAACTGAAAGGGGTAGCTGTTTACTATTTTATGCGGTTCAGGAAAAGCGTACCGCTGCAATTGCCTGATTGCCAGCAATTTAGCCGCAGCTTGCGGCGTTTTTTTATGATAGACAGGCCCTTCCATAATTTGTTGGCCGATTGTCATCGTCGGATCAAAGGCCGTATCCGGATTTTGCGGTATAAAAGCAATCGTTTTGCCGCGGATCTGATTCAACTCTGCTTCGCTTAATTGCAATAAGTCGGCATTTTTGTAAATAATCCTGCCGGTTATCCTGCTATTCGCCGCCGTCAGACGTAAAACAGACCTCCCCAAAACCGATTTGCCGCTGCCCGTTTCGCCGATGATGCCGGTGATTTCCCCGCTGTTGAAAACGGCGTCAACCTGGTTCACCGCCTGCACTGTTCCTGCTTTTGCCGGAAAAGCGACTGTAATGTTTTCTAAATAGATATGTTTATCCAATTCTTCCAGCCCTTCCTGTCAATATGGTTTGTCAATGCTTTTGGGAATACTGAAAATATCGCGCAGGGCATCGCCGGTTAAATGAATGCTGGCGCATAAAGCTAAGATGCAGAAACCGGGCGCTAACAGCAGATTAGGATAACTGCGGAAATAGCTTTTGGCGTCATTGATCATAACGCCCCAGTCGGCTTGCGGCGGCTGCATGCCAAGACCCAAAAAACTCAGCGAGGCTACGGACAGCACTACCGCAGCGATTCGTACCGTAAACAGGATGATCAGGGAATTGAACAGATTCGGCAATAGATAATGAAGCAGAATGTAGGAATCACTGCCGCCCAGGCTGCGGACACCTTCGATATAGCTTTCTTCCCGTATTCTCAACACCTCGCCGCGCACAATTCGGGAGAAACCCGCCCATGAGGTTAAGGTAACAGCCAGCAGCAGGCTGAACGTACTTGGCCCCATAACCCCGGCAATCGCAATCATCATGGACATCCCCGGCAGCCCCTGGAATATATTGACCAGCAACTGAATGCCAGCATCGGCCATTCCGCCAAAATAGCCGCCGAGCAGCCCCAGAGAGACCCCGAGCAGCGCTGTGCACAGGGCCGCCGTCACGGCAAAACCGATGGAAATTCTCGCCCCGTACAGGATACGGCTGAACACATCCCGGCCCAAAGCATCCGTTCCCAGCCAATGAGCTGCCGAGCAAGGCTGCAGCGTTTCATCCGGCAGCACCCGATTGGGATCATAGGGAGCAAGGACCGGAGCGAAAATGGCGCAGACCGCAAACAAGGCCAAAACAACCGCAGCAAGCTGGTACAGGAAAGGAAGTTTTTTAAACACAGTCATTGTTTTCCTCCCAGCCTTATTTGGGGATTAAGCAATAGATAAGTGAGATCGATCAGCAAATTAACTGCGGTAAAGACCAGTCCGGTGAAGAGGACGTAGCCCTGAACAGCCGGATAATCCCGTCCTCTGATCCCTTCCAATACATAACTGCCCAAACCCGGCAAAGCAAAAATGGATTCAACCACGGCGGAACCGCCGAGGATCGCGCCAAAGTAATTCCCCAGCAGGGTAATGACCGGAATCAGCGCGTTAACCAGACCGTGCTTGCGGATAATGAAGGACAGCGGCAAACCCTTGGCTTTTACCGTAAGGATGTAATTTTGCTCCAGCACCTCCAACAGGGCGGCGCGCTGCAGGCGCATCAAAGTACCGGTTGTTCCCGCCGCCAGGGCCAAAGCGGGCATAATCAGCTGAGCCGGTGTTCCATAGCCGCTGGTAGGCAACAGCTGCAGCTTTTCCGCAAACAGCCACATCAGCACGATGGACAGCCAGAATGCCGGGACTGACGTGGTGGCCACAGCCGACGCCCTGAGCGCGAAATCACTCCGGGCATCTTTTTTATAAGCCATAAAAATCCCCAGCGGGATCCCTGTAACAACCACCAGCAGCAAGGCCGCTGCCGCCAGACTGATCGTCACTGGCAGCCGCAGCAGCAATTCATCCAAAACCGGCTGCTGCGTTATGTAGGACAGGCCTAAATCGCCGTGTAGCACCTGCATCAGCCACGACAGATACTGCAGGACATAGGGACGGTCTAAGCCCAGTTCCTGCCGCTTGGCGGCAATTTCCTGCGCGCCGGGAGCGGAAATGCCGTCCATACTGAGCAGCATTACGGCGGGGTCGCTTGGCGAAATAACGCCGAGGATAAAGGCGGCCGCCGTAATGCCCAGCCACACCGGAATAATCATCAGGATCTTCTTTGCCGCATAAAACAAAACACTGTTCATCATTGTACCCACTCTATTTTGTCTAAGGTTATACCATAAAACAGCGGCCGGTAATTTTGTATTGTCCGGCTGTGGACAGCCAGATTCATATCGTCGAACAACGGAATGCAGGGCGGCGACTCTGCCGCGATGTCCTGCAGCCGGTCATAAATTTTGGCTCTGTCCGGAATTTCCGGAGTATTGTCCAGCCGTTCAAGCAGTTGCTCGGCTTCCCCATTTTGATAGCCCAGCTTATACTGGACATTCGCACTGCCGGTGCTTTTCATATAGTTTTTGAAGAGTACCGCCGGTTCGAAATTCGGCAGCCCCTGGGTGCCGAGCATCAGATCGTACTTTCCGGCCGCCCTGGCCTCCTGGATAGCCGCCCAGTCCATAATAACAATATTCGCCCGTACGCCGAGCTCTTTCAGCTCAGCCTGAATAAACTCGGCAATTTCCTTATAAGGATAGCGATCGACCCCATATTGCGGGACCAGAAAAGTAATATCGGCCGTTTGCCCGCTTAATGCGGCATTGGCCAGCTCCTTGGCCCTTGCCGGATCACGCTGCGGTTCGATTTCTTTGCTGAACGGGGACACACGATTGAGAAAATTTCCGGTAGGTATGGCGTAGCCATGAAAAAAATTCCGGACCATTACTTCCCTGTTGATCATAAGGCTTACGGCTTTCTTCAGGCGGGGATCGTTAAACGGCGCTTTTTCGCCATTGCAAAATAGATAATGGCTAATGATTGCTGTCTGGGTTGCTACGGCAAAACGGTCGTCTTTCATCAATTCACTGGTTAAAGCCGGCGTTAGTGAGCCCACGTCTAAAACCCCCGCGACTTCACCGGCCTTTAAAGCCGAATAGCGTGTTTCAGCGCTCGGAATCGTCTTTATCCGGATGGTTCGGGCTTTCGCCTTGTCGCCATAATAATGCTCATTGCGCTCCAGCAGAGTATATTGTCTGGTGGCATGAGCCACAAGCTTAAACGGGCCGGTGCCGGCTGCCGCGGCAATAAATTCACCGGTGCTGCTGTCAAAGCAGGCGGGGCTGAACATCGGGCTGCCAAAATTGGTCATGCTGTAAATCAGTGTTGCGAACGGCCGGTTAAACGTCAACCGGACTTTATACTGGCCAATAGCTGCGACCTGCTGCAAGCCGGGATAAATCCCGTCAATATCAAAAGCATAAAAAGTCGATACCCTGGGTGTTATGCGGCGATACCGTTCGAAATTACGGACCACCGCGTCAGCGTTAAATTGCGTGCCGTCATGAAAGGTTACGCCTTCCGCCAGCTCCAAAATCCATTCCCGGTAATTGGCGGAATGCGACCATTTTTTTGCTAATCCGGGTGCGGGCCGGCCGTCTTCGCCGATGCCGACGAGGGGTTCCCACACCTGCAGGATCACGCTGGTATAATAGGGATCCTTACTGCCGGGAGTCAGGTCTCTGGCCGATGCAAGCACAATTTCCCCGGCCGGGCCGGCTTGGGACTGAGTATTGCCGGCGCAGCCCGCCAGCATAATCGCCAGGCCGAGCATGAGGAGCAGCCAGACTGCCTGTTGATGGCTGTGGCACCGCCCCCTGGCAAATAAATTCTCCTGCATTTCACACCGCTCCTTACAGGTCAAACCGGGCGGACAACACAACAGTGCGCGGCCTTGACACATAAAGCTGATCGCCGCGGGACGCCATCCAATAATCCTTATTGGTCAGATTGTAGCACATCAGGCTGAATACCGCCGGAGTACGCGCAAGCACGGTCTTATAATTCAGGCCCAGATCAAAGGTCGTATAACCGGGAACGGCAATTTTCTCATCATTGATGGTTGATTTGCCGGTATACCTGGCCCGCCCGACAAGGCCCAGCTTCTCATCGGCCTGATATTCCAGAGCGATAATGCCGTTCCATCTGGCCCGGCCGCTGACATCATAGCCGTCATATTGGCCGCCTTTGGTTTTTTCCCGGCTGGCATCAAGCAGCATAAAGCCGCCCATGACATTCCATTTATCGCTCAGGCTGCCGCTGGCGGACAGCTCAACGCCTTTATGCCGGTCTTTGCCGTCTTGAATCAGATATTTCTTGCTGTTGTCGCCGGCCAGGGCGACTTCAATGTTGTTGGCCTGCGAAATGTCGAAGAAGCTGAGGGCCGTAAGAATGCCGGCATGCTCATGCTTTATCCCGATTTCGTTTTGCTTGGTCTTGGCCGGCGCTAAAATCTCGCCGGAATTCACGTAGGTGTTGCTTACGACGGTACCTTTATCAAAGCTCTCCGAGTGGCTGGCATACACGGAAAGATTGTCCGCCGCTTTGTACACAACCCCATAGGTGGGGCTAAAGGCGTCGCTGTCCACGCTGGCGGTTCGTTTTCCGGTGGCCGGGGTATAAGAATCCACAGTGGCGAAATGCTTGTGCACGCCTACTAAGAACTGCCATTTTTGATAGTCAATCTGGTCCACCACCGACCAGCCCCAGAGTTTTTGCTTTTCCGCCAAGCCGGTGCTGTAATCCCCGTTCGGCAGGCGCTCCTGTACAAAACCGGTATAAATATTGCCGGCGCCGATTGTTTTATTGACATAACCGGTTGCTGACTTCCGGTTGCGCCAGGAATGGTCCAGGGCCAGAGTCAGGGTGTGCTGCACTTCACCGCCGATAATCCGGCCCTGCGCGCCCAGTTGAGCATAATAGGTGTTCATAGGCGTACCGCCGTTATTGACATATAAGTCATAATCGCCGGCGTTATTTTTAATCGTAAAGGCGCTGTTTACGCCGCTCACGTTTTTGGTCAGATTATTGCGGTTCAAACCGCCATTAAAGAAAGCCTTCCAGTCCTCACTTATTTTTTGTTCATGGTTCAAGGCCAGAATCCAGCCGCGCGACGCCTTCACCATCCCATCAAACCCGTAATCGGCGCTTGATTCCGGTGCTTTGGGCAGCTTGGTGACGGCAGAACCTAATTTAAACCACCGCATTCCGCCTTCAACCTCAATATAGCGGTAGCCTGTTAGTATATTGGTGGCGCTTTTTTCATCCCGGTGATCGATATTGGCAAAAATCCCCCGGGCCTTAATATTTTCACCGTGGATTGAGGTTTCGCCGTTCACCAGCTCGGTATTGATCCGAACGCCCCAGGCGTTATCTTGGCCGAAGCGCCGGGCGATGTCCAGATACTCGCCAAACGAGCCGTAGCCGGAAAAGGTTTGCGTATAGCGCGTCAGCGCCTCTTCCGGCGCTTTCTTGGCAACAAAATTGATCAGTCCGCCGGCGGCATTGGATTCATAGTGTGAGCCCGTACCGCTGATGCCGCCGTTCGGGCCTGAAATAAGGTCAATCCGGTCGATCATAAAGGTAGGGGCATTGAATTGGGTAAACATGCCGGGAATGCCGTTGACATATGAACTGGTGCCGTTGGCGCGAAAACCGCGGAAGGTAAAGTCGTTATGCAGTACACTGCCCGCTGCCTGGACCGAAGGGCTGTTGGTCAAAATGCTGTCAAGCGGCAGGCCGGGAGCGCCGAAGGTTTCTACTGTCTTATTGCTCAAAGTGGTTTGCGTAAACGGCGTCTCCAGCACCGCTTTTTCACCTAGAAACCCTACACCGCCGCTGTTGAGCGCAAAACCGTCGGCCAGGGCCCCCGGGCTGTCCGGCCTGTCCTGTTTGCCTTCGACCACTACTTTGTCCATGGTATATTCGGAAATTTTTTGCCCTCCGGCCGGGGCTGGCGTTTCCGCTGTTTCTTGTGCATAAGCGGCGGCAGGCGTAAAGCCTGCGGCAACAGCGCATACAATCGCGGCGGCCAGCAGCTGTCCTTTCATGATGGGAATTCGCTTCATCAATGATCACCTCAAAAAATATAATGATTCTGCTTTACTGAAAATAACGATCATGGCTGTCAAAGCTGAGCGGCGGCGTTTGGATCCAATAAACAGAAATCCCCTGCCCAGAAGCAGGAGATATCGCAAGCAATAAATTATACTCAATAAAAATCCCGGCGTTGAATCCGCCGGGAAGAACAGTACAATGTTTTCAGTACTCTAATCGCCTCCCCATCGCCGTGGGTAAAAAACGGTGATTGACAGACAGGCAGTTCTCCTGGCTCCAGCTCATCGCTTGACCAAACCTTCCCAAGACGCGGGGTCTCAGTGGCATCCTTTGGCCTTGCTCCCTGTTACAGTGGCGGGACCGCGCCGGCTCTACACCGGTCTTCCCTATTAAGCCCTGACGGGCACCTGTCTCAACACTATGTAGTTGTCCCTGATTTAGCTTTGCCATGTTTGCTTCATAATAGCATTTTTTGTAATAATGTGTCAAACTCTTTTATTGACTTACATCGTTTACGCTGCTGTTGGGAGTCGCCTAATCCCTGCAGCCCTTCCATGAGACAGGAGGAAAGGCAAACTCCATTCCGGATGCCTGCAAGGACATTGCTGAGCGTGCTTTTTTCGGAAATACTAGCGCAGCCGCACCGAACCAGACGCGGACCCACCTGCCTAAAGACATTGCCTACCTCTGAACCGGGCCTTCATCGGAAAGATGTGCCGCCTTTCTAATCTCCGATATATTTACACAATAAAATGTTTGGTCACATTACGGAGGAATTTATGTGTTTCACCTTACTTTTTCTGCGCCGCTATTTTTTCAGCAATGCCGGATTCTTCGACTACTTTCGTAAGTCTTCTTGTTTCTTTAAGCCATCTTTGAAAAAAGTCCTCGTGGTTTAAATAGTTGACTTCTATGCCTAGCGTTCTCATATTTTCTATGTACTCGGGGTCATTCACGGTTTTATCAAGACTGCTGACCAATTTAGCTTTTATTTCCTCCGGCATACCTTTATGAGCGCCAATGCCAATAAAGAAGCTAAATACCACATCTACGCCCTGTTCTTGAAAAGTAGGAATGTTGTCGTAACGCGGGTCGCTCATTCGCTTTGTTACGGCAATACCAATTATTTTTACTGCACCGCTTTTCAAATGTTCCTGAATGGCAGGAGTAGCAGCAAACATTACCTGGACATGTCCCCCCAATATCGCGGCCAATGATTCCGAGGTACCTTTAAAAGGTACTTGATCCAAGATAATTCCGGCATTTTGCGCGACCATTTCTCCGACAAGATGCGTCCCGTTGCCTAACCCGCTATGTCCGAATTTAACAGCGTGGGGATTCTGCTTAGCGTAATCCACTAACTCGGCAAGGCTGTTCCAGGGGCAATCGGAGCGAACAGCCGCAACAACCGGCATCTCCAGAATTTGCACTAGTGGATCCAAAGCTGAAGGGTAGTGATACGGGGTTGCTCCATATAGCGACTGCAATAATGTACTTGTATCCACTGTCCCCAATGTATAGCCATCATCTTCTGATTCCACTAACTCATTCCAACCCAAAATCCCGCCGGCGCCGGGCACATTTTTTATAATGATATTTTGGCCAAAATGTTTATGGACCACTTTTTGCATTGCCCGAGCCATTATGTCATTGGCGCCACCCGCTGCATAGGGAACAATCAACGTAATTGGCTTATCCGGGTACTTTTCCGCAACGGCGGCCGGCGTTTCCTTCGTTCCGCAGCCAGCAACCATCCCCATCGAATATAACAACATTAAGGACAAGGCAATTGATTTTCTTATTTTCACAACATTTCCTCCCATAATTCGTTTTAATTCGATTCTATACCGATTACATAACAAACAATGTCATATTTTGTAAGTGGAAAAATAAAGCCGGTCAGCAAAAATGCCAACCGGGACAATTCACTCTGTAAACCACTTGCCTTCTTCCTCAAACAAATACACCTGCTTGCCATGTATCCGGCAAGCCCGCGGTGGAGCGGCCGGAAAGCGCAGGCTTTGCTTTTTGAGCTTAGGCAACAGCAAGTATTAACTTGCTACTTTCACCGTACAGGCCGTTTACTACAGTCAATCAGGAGACTATATAAAGCAAAAGGCCGACATTATCCCTGTGCTGAGGCCGCAAGAACGGCAAATTGTGCAGACAGGCATCTTGCTTAAACAACAAGCGGATTTAACGCCAACCGATTTCGACCGTTTTTCGGCGCTGTTATTCAACTGGGCAGCAAGATTGATTGCTAAGTAAAAGGCTGAGTAAATTCTTACTGTGTTACTTCACCGGCTTATTAGCAGACCTGGTGCAACTGTTGCATAAGTTTTAAGCGCCCATGAAAAATGTTAGGCTTCCTTACTGCGACGGCCCCATCAACAATCTTACCTTATTAACTTATTGACTTGCCCGGCCGCTTCGTATTATTAGGTTAACCAGAAACTTGACCAGGCGAGTGGCCGCAGGTGACCCGGTGGAGCGGTTTGGTCGCCGCCGTTCTCCGGGCTGCGTGCTTGGTTTTTCGTTCCCGGCGGCCGGTCCGGCCGGAGCGCCCTGCCGGGGCCCCTTTCTTTAATAACTGCAGGCCTATGGTAAGGCGTGCTATTTCCGTTCCGAAAATGCAAGACGCAATCCCAAACCGACAAAGATTAACCCGGTTACCCAATTAAAATATTCCTGAATTTTTCCATTTCTCTCCATCCAAGAACGTAGTTTCGCTGACGCTACAGCGTAGATATTCAATACGATAAACCCCACAATAACAAACACTACCCCAAACAAAAGCATCTGATAATGAGCATAGGTGCTTTTGTTATCAATAAATTGAGGCAAAAAGCTGAGAAAAAAAAGTGTAGTCTTCGGGTTTAATGCAGAGGTTAAAAAACCGGTGATAAATAAGTTTTTGCCTGTGGATTGCACCTTAGAGGTCTCTACAGACATCTTCTGTCTATTTAGCAAACACCTTATTCCAACATAGAACAAATAGCTGGCCCCAAGCAGCTTTATGATAAAAAATGCCAAAGCTGATGCTTGTAACAAAGCTGCTAACCCTAAAGAAGCCGCCAACACCTGAAACATATCTCCGATTGATACTCCCAATACCGCCTTACATGCTGCTTTGCGTCCCTCCGTCATTCCTTTCGTAATGATGTATATCGTAGTTGGCCCAGGTGTTAAAATCAAAAGGAAAGATACCAAAACAAACAAATAGATATTGGTTAGTTCCATATATTAGATACCTACCTTCGCAAAATGTTTTTCTATCCGATCAAGGTAAAGACTGTTTGTTTCCTGTGGATTCTCTATGCACCCGCAGGAAAACTGAATTTGGCTGCTTTAGATGATGCCGGTTTATTCCAAGGCTAACGCCATTTCGTCGGTGTTAACAAATCCCATCTTTTGATAGATTGGTTTACCTTGCTCAGAGGCCAGCAGCCGTATTGTCCAAACACCTTTGCTTTTGAGCCAAGCAATCGTTGCTTTTGTTAAATCTGTCGCTAAGCCTCTAGTGCGTTCCTGGGGTATTGTATACACATCCCCGATAAAGCCGTAATAGGACTGCTTATAAAAGGAATAGGGAATATCTGACTTAATAAAACCACCACAACAAGCTATAATCTTGCCGCTATCTTTAATAAGGAAATGTGCTGCTTCGTCATTTTGATAAAGCTGTATGTATTTTTGCCGAATTCTTTGCTTTGCGTCATCTGCCAACAAATCCATATGTCCGCTTTCACGGAACATACTAAGTTTTAATTCTATAATTTCATCTATCTCACTTAAATTAGCTTTGTGTAGCATATGGACACCTCCATAAAATATAAAGTATTTTGTTGCTGCTATTTATATTCTACTGCAATGCGGTAATTTACACTATCGCTATCTTTTAAGTCTGCACCGTACGTACTTGCAGCGTGCGGCCAGCCGCGTAGTCCCAGGAGTGGGCTGATATTAATGATAAGGCAAAAGGCTCTGGCGGGTCAATCCCCGTATTCAATTGGCAAGGAATTAGGTATATCGAAAAACACGGCGAAGAAATATGCGGTCGGTGATACCGGACAGCCAGCTGAAAGGCAGGACAAGGCCTTCTAAACTGGATCCCTTTAAGTCTACCATCGACGAGCTGGTGCAAAGCGGCATATTCAACTGTGTGGTAATCTATGAGCGCCTGCAGGAACTGGGTTATACAGGCGGCATCACCATCATCAAGGACTATATAAAAGCAATGCGCCCGGCGAGGAGTTCTCTGGCAGTCAGACGGTATGAAACCCCTCCCGGTAAACAAGCGCAGATGGAATGGGGCATCACTCACTACATAGATGAGCGTGGCATAGTCCATAAAACCCCGGTATTTGTTATGATCATGGGTAGCTCAAGAAGTAAATATGTGGAGTTCACGAAACGCTGTGATTTCTACAGTCTGCTCAAATGCATGGTAAACGCCTTCGAGTATTTCGGCGGTGTTCCCCAAATTGTGCTCACCGACAGGATGAAGACGGTGATTGATGGCAGCGAAGCCGGCAAGCCGCTGTGGAATAAGCGCTTTGAGGATTTTGCCGCCGATATGGGCTTCCTTCCGAAAGTTTGTCGGCCGAGAAGACCCCAGACCAAGGGTAAGGTAGAACGGCTTGTGGACTATGTAAAAGATAATTTTCTTCCAGGCAGACAGTTTCTGGATGTCGATGACCTGAATCTTCAGGCGCTGGAGTGGTGCCGTAAAGTAGATAGCAAACCACACGGCACTACCGGCGAAATACCACTTATGGCTTTAAAGAAGGAGCCGCTCCTGCCTCTCCCGGATAAAGCGGTTCGCGATAAGTACCGCTGGGAACTGCGAAAAGTGACGCGAGATGGTTTCGTCAGCTTTGATGGAGCCAAATACGGTGTACCTTGGCAGTATAGCGGGCGTGAAGTCAGAGTGCGCATTTCCGGTGACGAATTTGAGGCTTATGACGGCGAAGTGAGAATCGCCCATCATAAAGTGGTATACACATCGGGCAGGATCGTCTGGCTCAAGGGTCAATATGAAGGACTGGCAGAAAGAAACGGTATGGCAGCCCCGTTTTCGTATGCGAAGCAGACGGACAAACCGCCGGTTGAAATCAGGCCGCTCAGCATGTATGACAGGGTAGCCATGCAGCGGACAAAACGGCGATATCTTGATCGGCGGTTAAGAACTCCGGCGTTTTTACTTCCGGCGGGCATTGTATAATAATAGAACTGTCGCCTCTGCACCGAATTGCAAGTAAACTGGACCGGCCGACGGGGATTTTTCACCGAATGCTTGCATATTCTTGTATCGATGGGTATAATATAAGAAAAGGACTGATGTGTTGCAAGCACGCCAGCCCCACAGGCTGTCTAACCGGAAAACGGTTAGCCCAAACGTTAGTGATTAGAAATAATCGCCGCTATTTGAGCAGGGGCGGTTATTTCTTTTTGGTCGTGACCAATACCATAAGCGTGGCAAATGCGACAGCAAATGTCAATGCTTCATAGATATTCATCGTCACCCCCCTTCCCTAAACAGGAAGGGGCTAACCGTCCCCCGAGCAGCCAGTATAGCATATTTTCCAAAAAATGAGAAAGAAAAATTTCTCAACTATGTGTGCCGCCTTCCACGGAAGACGGCCTTTTTATTTTCCTCGCCGCTGGTCCAAGAAATTTCAAAAATCGCCGAACAGACAAATCTCTCGATCACGTTTCATAAGCTCCGGCATGACCACGCCAGCCGGCTTTCCGACAACGGCGTCAGCATCAAGGACGCCCAGTACCGGCTGGGCCACAGTACCACCCATATGCTGCTCAATGTCTACACCCACAGGATATCCGGCGGCCAGGAAAAAATCGCCTTATGGCTCAATGCATCGTTTCCAGCTGCCCCCATCGACCATGAAACACCACTTCATTGACCGTTTAGAAAATGCAGTTACAGCCGCGTTGTTGTCACGGTTGTTGTAAAACTGCTATGAAAACGACAAAAAAGGCTTTACGAAAATGCCCGTAAAACCTTGATATATCTATGGCGACCCCGGCAGGATTCGAACCTGCGACCTTTTGATTCGTAGTCAAAAGGTATTGCCTAGTTTACATGTAATTATTTTAACTATAAGTCCT
>NZ_FNHB01000019.1 GCF_900104455.1 Dendrosporobacter quercicolus | reverse complement strand
AAAAAGTGTCACAGGCCACCGACCCGCGACACATCTATATTCTCATGGCGACCCCGGCAGGATTCGAACCTGCGACCTTTTGATTCGTAGTCAAATTGGAACGCCATTTTTCGTTTTCAAACTGCCATGAATACTTGATAATGCTGGATTTTCGTCACAGACCGTCACAGAACTTTTTCGCCGTGTTGTTGTACGGTTGTTGTAGTAGAAAACTGACTGAGGGCGGGCAAACCGCGGGGCAGCCCCTGGTTGCCGACTGGCGCTGCCGGGCCTCGTTAGTCAGTTGCATATCGCAAGACTGTCCACCGGTCGAAAACATCGTGACCGTTCTGTTGCTGCCGCCACAAGACTGTGGTGGCTTTTTTATCGTCATCAGCAACTGGTCTGCTGTAAAAAAACGGCCGGCATCCTCCCTGCAAAAACCATACAAGCGGTCCCAACCGCTATCAGCCCGGTAGCCAACACACCACCAGAAAATCAACACCAGCAGGCTGTAATCAGCGCAGTACCGGATCGTGTACCGATCATCCCAGTCCAACGCCTTCCAGTATCAAACCCACAGCGCGGCAAACCGTGTCACCTGCAGCAGCGAAGTGTAGCAGGGCCTTAATATAGCTCATTTCAAATGAATTGCAGTAAACTAACGGAGTGCAGGCGGAATTTTTTCCCTGACTGGCTGCATATTTTGAAATCCCGGTTAGCGTGCCGCGGACTAAACGTTACTGATCAGACAGCTCTCCAGATACTTAACGGTGTTTTTCATGACCAGACGCTCCCGCGTACTGCCAAGTCTGACCAGAATTTTATCTCCCCGGTCAGCCACCTCCACATCACGGCCGTAATGAAGTTTCCGGTGACAGTTGGGACATACAAGAACTACATTATCCGAACACAGTGAACTGGAGGCGCTCAGCGCAATCTGCACCAGATGATGGGCTTCTATATACCGGTCACCGTCCTGTTTGACAAATCCCTCGGCGCCGCATATCTGGCAAAAAGGCCCAAGGAGCTTTTTCAGTGAACCGGTTATCCGAGTACCCCGTTCAATGTGAAGGCTTACCATTCGGTCACGCTTTTGCGGTGAGCATTCTTTATACGCTTCATTCAGCAGCCTGATTGCCTGAAGCGGATCTTCCGCTTTTTCAATAACCCCGGATATATCATCAGTACGCTGCAAGCCCGCAGCAGCCAAAATGGCACTGAAAGCACTTTCCGACAACGGTCTGATTGAATTCTGCCAGGGGGGAGTTTCACTTTTCCGCACACTGGCATACCCCAGGCTTTCATAATACCCGCCTGCCGGATTATAAATGGGAACCCGTCCGGGGAACTGTTTCGCTTCCAGAAACCAGGCATTATAATGCTCACCATCTTCGCACAGTTCAACCTTCCCGATTATGCCTGTTCCAAAATAATACCGTTGTTCTTTCTTTACGCGGTTCCCCTGATAATACAGAAACAAATCCCCCGGGTTAATCTGCCTCCGGTAACGTTTTGGAAAATGGTACACGACGAAAGGCACATCATTATAATCTGAACCTGTATCCACCCGCTGCGACAGAATTATCGGCATACATCCCGACCTCCGTGATCATAAAATAAAAATGCCTTCATGGCCGTTGTTCCGTTTCAACTCCACAAGGCATCAATGTTATCGTTCAGCCAATACTGTTTTGATTACTTCCATTACCGACTCCGTGTTTTTCCTGACTTCATGCTCCCAGAACCGCAGGACCACCCAGCCTGATTCTTCCAGTTCCCGGGTCACTTTCAGGTCCCGTTCCCTGTTTCCGGATATTTTTTTGCGCCAGAACTCCCGGTTGTTTTCCGGCTCCCTGTAACAGGCCGGGCAGGCATGCCAGAAGCATCCGTCAACAAACACAGCGACCTTTTTTCCAACAAAGACAATGTCCGGCTTCCCTGTAATTTTATAATTCACCCGGTATCGGAAACCGGCTGTGAAAAGGAATTTACGCAGTTTAAGCTCAACCCGTGTGTCCCGGCTTTTGATCGCCGCCATGTTTTTGCTGCGGGCTTCCTTAGATTTTACGTCCACTGCAGTTCAGCCTGAATTACCGGATCGGTGCCGGTGGCTTCAGCCTCTTCCTGAATTTCATCCTCATGCAACTCCCCGGAATTCAGCGCACGAAACAGCGATCCGGCAATTGCCATTGCCAAAAGCGGCGGAACAGCATTGCCAATATAGGTATACCGCCTGTTGCCAATGGCCTCAAAGACATAGTCATCGGGAAATGACTGAATTCTGGCAGCCTCTCTCACCGTTATGGTCCGGCCCTGCCTGCCATCCGGATGAATAAAACGATTGCCGTCTTTGGTAAGATGGGCAAAAATTGTGGAGCATGGTTTGTCCCAGGGCAGTTTTTTGTATTTGTCCTCAAAACTGTCCATTTTATATTTGATCAGTGATCCAAGCCGCCGGTTTCTGAGAATATCATGTGTGCCAAAGATTTTGGAAGAAGTCCCTTCTTCCATAAATCTGAACAGAATGATGTCACTCTGTTGCTGACCTCTGGCTATATGCCCGGTTAATACAGGCTCTTCCGATTTGGACATGACAAAACGGAGAAAACTCTTTCTGGATTTGTTCCCGGAGAACAGGCTTCGGTTTAAGGCATTCCAGTGATACTCCGCCGGGTCTGCCCCACTGTTTCGTTTCAGATTTCGCCGTGCAATTTTTTGTTTCCGGGCCTCACAAATAGCAACGCCCTTTTTCTTTTTTCCCGCAGCTGTGCTGGTGATTTGGGGAACCACCGGCGGTAAGTCGCCAATAGCATCCCGCAGTGTCACATATGGCAGCAGTCCGGCGTCCCCGGCCCGTTCCGCCGGGCAGTGAGTGGGCTTTGGAAAAGGATTAAGTCTGTTAAGCCGGTTACCAATAATAATAACCCTCTCCCTTAACTGTGGAACTCCATAGTCTGCCGCATTAAGAATAACAAACTCCGTAGTTATGGCCGGATTGGAACTTCTAAGACAATACCCTGCCTTTTTTAGCCTTCCGGTTATTTTTTCAATATATCGCACACCATTTTTATCCTTTTTGGACAGTATCCCCAGCACATTTTCAAAAACAAAATAAAGAGGCCTGTAATGCGTTACAACCTCAATGTAATGCTCAAAGAGATCATTCCGGTAATCCGTCACATTCTCTTCCTGTTTTTCCGCTGAACCCGAACGGGGGCCGATCATGGAAAAGCTCTGACAGGGAGGTCCTCCGATAATGATGTCCGCTTCAGCGCAGGCCTCATAAAGCTTTTTCTTAACACTGTCCTCACGAATATCACCGCAGATAGTTATTCTCTCTGCTTTATCAGGTTCATAACCCGCCCGGACCAGTGATGAACGAACAGTCGCAATGGCGTTGGCGTCACAGTCAAGTGCCCCGACAATCTCATAGGGATGGTAGTTTTTCTCAGTATACAGTTTAAATCCGAGAGAAAATCCTCCGGCCCCGCAAAAGAGTTCGAGAACTCTGTATTTTTTTTCTGCCATTTGGACCGCCACCCGCCATCTCATAATCAAAATTATTTATTACTATTCGCCAACTTTTACCAAAATCCTGCTACTATAGCCTTTCAGGATTTAAACAGTGCTATTATGTGGTGTGAACTATATTTCCCTGACATAATCGGAATAAAAGATTTCATCAACCACTTTGGCCACAAGCTCAATCGAATCATCACCAATCATGACTGCAATCTCATGGTTAGTCACCATTCCCCGCCATGATAAATTGGCCGAACCAATTATAGCCCTTTTTCTGTCACTTATAATGACTTTTGCGTGAAGATCACTTCCATCAGACGGAGAAAAGTCAAAAACCCTGAAGTTCAAATACGACTGTGACAGTCGGAAAATCGCTTCCCGGATTCCCTGCGGCTGTCCGTCAAACCGGTTTACCAAAATCTTGACATTCACACCACGGTGCAGGAGCGCTTCGAGGCTGTCAATTGTTTCAATGGCACCTGTTCCGATGGAATAAGCCACAATAATAAGTTCCTGACTGGTTTCCTCTATCATCTGGCACACGTTCGAGTGTACAGATTCGATTCCCCTGCCCAGCCATTGTGAGCCGGTGGCTAAATACCGCACCTCTTTCATGGCAAATTATCCGCAAGAATGTTTCTGTCCAGAAACAAATTCCGGTACTCACAGGACGTTTCCGAGATAAGACCACAGGCATAACATGCCGATCCGCTCTGTCGTCCGGGCCTTATCAGTTCTTCCCTGCACAGCGGATCATTTGAACAGGAATTTACATCACGGAGAGCAGTTGCTAATAGGCGGTCGAAGTTCGGTACCAGAGCTATCATTCCACCCAGAGTTCCGTCTCCTCCCGGCTGAGTGGTATAAAGCAGTATCCCCCCGCGGCCCACGGCCGGATTATCAGGATCAGGCCGAAAATAAATCCGCTCCCGCACCGCAGCGGATGAATAACCGGAATCTATTGCAAGTGCATTAATAATCCTGTGTGCCAGTGTGTGCCACCAGACGAAAATCGGGTTTAGTTTGTACAACTCCGCCGTCCCCGCTTCCAGGCCATGATTCTGTGGATTGTTTTGTGCATTGACCCAGCTGGCGGCAGCCACACCATTTAAGGCAAAGTGCTCCGGAAAATTCAGGCTGTCATTTTCCGGGGCAAGATCAATAAAAATACCTTCTCCAAACAGTTCCACTCCGGGATACCACATTTTTGTCCCGTCATGATATCCGACCGTAATTTCTCTGGATGCATAGTCCAGTCGCCGATAACCTTTTTGAACCATAACAACCCGTAACCTGCTGACAGGGGTAATTCTCAAAAGATGTCTGCCTGGACCGGCAAATGTGCGAACATCCGGCCGGACTACCTCAAACAGGGGAGGTCCGCCCGGTGTGCTGGCCGGACTTACGGGAGCCCCTCTGCTGGCCGCCGACTGCAACCGGCTAAATTCATCATTTCTGAAATCATGTTCAGACTCATAATGTACATCATCCAGAACCTCTCTCACAACCTGGTGAATTATATTTTCTCTGCAGGAAACTATCCGGGTATATTCATCCCTGGTTAAGTAACCATCATCAACCAGATCCTCAAATGTTCCCCTTAATTCCTCAATGGACGGATTGCCATTCCGGTATAAGGCCCGGATTGCTCCTCTCAGCACAGAACGGCCGAGAATCTGGTGAAGACGGGTGGCACGGTCAGGTATGGTCAGCGCTGTCACTATCTCTGAAAGCCGGAGATTGGCTGCCCCTCTTTGTATCATTTTTGCTTCAGAATCACATCCCGGACGCTGGGTGCCCTGCTCGGGAAAACGTCCGGTGCATCGCAAATCCATTGAGTACGCAAAACCAAGATTAATATTCCCGCCACAGTCCGGACAACGGATTGTCACATTACGGAGAGATCCGCCGCCGCCCTCCCATATCAGGCTCCTGGGCCTGCAGTTATGATTGTGATTTCCCATATGAACAAGACTAACCCACGGAACATCGTCCAAATGACCTTCCGGGCAGGCCATAACAAAACGGATAGCTTCCCGTCGCGACTTTTTCCACGCCTCACTTGTTGAGTAAGTATCGCAGCCGGAACACCCCCGGGTATCCCCGTATCTCAGCTGATACAATCTGTTGTGCACAGTACAAAGTGACCATGATGGAAATGTTGAGGTTTCATACAGAGGCTGCGAATCATTAACCCCGATTTCCGCATTGGCCGGTATTCTCATTATGCCGGCTCCGTCAAGCAATCCCATTGAAAGCCGCGGTTCCACAATTTCCAGCTCCAGCGGACTTTTATGTCTTGGTATTCCTGAATTTTCAATTGATGCTATTATCCTTGGGCCTCCGGGCCCCTCAAGTAAGGCACCCGGCCCGTAGGTGGTAATATACTGGGAGGGCCTGATTTGCTGACCGGCCACATGGCTCACCTCAAGTCTTAAAAGTTGTCGTGCCTTCCACACTCCTCATGGATTGCGGAACGTTTTCAAAAGCCATATCAAGATTTTGAAAAAAATGCTGGAGATCTCCCAGAACAACAGGATAAATTGGCGTTCTGGTCATGGAACTTTCACTGTAAAGCAACTGATCCGGATACCGGCGGGCAATATTCTCCCATTCGTCAAGCAGAGCCCTGATTTCCCGCCGGACGGAATCAATATCCGCCTGGCGCCCTGGCGGCTGGTTCTGAGCCCGTTGTTCGATCAGACTGATTAGTGCCCGCACATCATTACCAAGCCGTGCATTTCTCATACTGGCAGCCCCGGAATCGTACTGGCGGTTGTTCAGCCTTTGCTCATGCCTCCAGTCCCTTGAAACTCTGACACCGCTGATTGTTCTGGCCAGGCGCAGCAATGCAACAGCCAGCGGGCCGAAGGTCTTTTCACGGGCTCTCGGGGAAAAGGGAGCAACTGATACCGGCTCAACAAACTTATACAAAGCCCGGTGGTAACCGGTAAAAAATTCATAATGATCAAGGTCGCGCGGACGACTGGCGCGGAAAAAAGCTATGCTTAATCCGCCCCGTGACCGGCCAACCCGCCCGGTTGCCTGAATATAGGAAGACGTTGACTTTGGCTGCCCTGCCACAACCATCAGCCGAAGACGGTCAATGTCAACACCGGTGCCAAACATACTTGTGGCGACGGCAAAATCCTCCGCAGTTCCGGCCATCACCGGTGATGAAAGACGCTCCAGCAGTCCGGGCAGTTCCATTGAATCACTTCGTCCTGATAATTCAAGGGGACTCTCTCTTAACAGCCTTGCCGCAGTGCCAAATCGTCCGCGCATCCTTTCCCTGATATCCTGACGATAAAGAGCCACTGCCCCGGCTAGTTCACGCACCGCATTAAAATAACCGACAACTGTGTGGAATCCGTCCACATCCGGCAGTTCGGCACCTGATCTCACCATTTCCTCCGTACTCTGAAACAGAGAGGAAAAAATCCTGATCAGCGGAGTCTGGGCACCTTTACCCGGAGCGCAGATGCCAACGTAAAGCCTTCCTGCGCCTGCAGCCTCAAGCGGATGTGTTTCCGGTGAAACAGAGAAGAAATTATCCTCCACATTTATTCCCGAAGCCGGAAACTGTGCCAGCCTTCTCGTAAAGAGTGACTGTACCTGCGGGCCGGCGCAACGGACTGTTGCGGTGGATGTCACATACTTGGGACCAAATTTTCTGTTGTTCACATACACGGAACAAAGTTCATCCACCACTGTCTCATAAAGCCCAAACAGGCTACCCAGCGGCCCCTCAATCAGATGAAGCTCATCCTGGATAATCATGACCGGAGGGGCAAATGGAGGTACTGCCTTATGCAGGACCGATCTGGTATTGTACCCACCCGGATGAAATTGCAGACTGTCACACAGACCTCTGTCAGTGGATGGTGGGCAGGTTTCCCTGTAATAGCCCCATCTTGCGTGATAGAATTCGACATTGCCAAAAACGCCCGCAGCCAAAGGCTCAAAGGGCATCTGGGCCAGTTTGTCGGCTGTTGCAATCACCATGGACGGACAACGGTGATAAATCTGATCATCCACCGTATAGGCCGGAATTACGACCCGGGATGAATAGTTTGGGTGGCCGGGGATTTTAAATGGCTCAGGTATATCCTGATATTCCGTCTCCGCCTGACCGGAAACAGTCTGTGCGGCCACACTCACAGGCACTCTTTCGCTCCAGGCATGACTGTTTAAACCACATTCCGGGTTCGGGCAAATCACGTCAAAACAATATCCTTTGGGATTGGTCTGCTGGTTTATAAAATGCCTTATAAAATATCCGGGACGCGTGGAATGAGCACTGTATAATCTAACATCCGTTCCAAGGACCGGCAGAAGCCTATGCCTCCAGAAAGCCTCTATCCCTGCCGGACTTATTTTTTGGTCGGCGGGTACTTCTATTTCAACCAGAACTGTGTGATACATTACACTGTGCCGGATCACAGACGCTCTCTGAACAGTCGCCCCCTCCAAAACAAGGTCTGATAAATCAGGAGTGGTAATTTCCCTGCCCCTTACCAGCAGATACAGCCTGTGCCTTCCCTGACCCAGACCGTCGCGCGGCACAGCAAGAATAGTATTGCAGCACGGGCAGGTTAACACCTGGGCAGGCTCACCGTAATTTTCCTCCGAAGGATTTTTCAGAATAGCCAGGGCACCCGGGATCATCTGAATACGATTATTCTCGTCACGGAAGGTAATTGACTGTATACTGTTCGGAGTTACATTCTTACCAACCCATAAACCGATTGAGATTCTTTCCCCGCCCCAGATATAGTCATCAGTTAATTCACAGGCAGTAGGGCGCCACCCAATACTCCCTGCCGGGGTGTTCAGTCCCCACACCCGAAGGAACTCTGCCGCTGTTATAGCTTTCAGTGCTCTCCTGTACTGCTGAATCGTAAGCAGACGCAGTGTATAGCGTGATATCACATTTACCCCTGCACCATGCTTGTGCCCTGCCCTGTCGGTATTTGCCCTTCTTCGCTGAAGTGCAATGGCAAAAACTGCAAGACCCAGATAACTTTCTGTTTTGCCGCCGCCTGTGGGAAACCAAAGTAAATCAACCATATCACGACCGGGATCCTCGGGATTATGAATGGCGCACAGATTCTGCAAAATAAATGCAAGCTGAAATGGCCGCCAGTTATTTATCCGCCCATAGGACCATTCTGCCTGCAGGGCCATCACTCTGTTGGCAAAACAGAACGCCAGCCTTGTTTCCTCATCTGCGCAAAGCAGGCTGATACCCTGTTCAATCCTTGAGATTGAGGCTTCAATTTCAGCAAGATTGGTCTGAATTACCGTTTCATATTCAGTCTCAATCTCTCTGGCACAAATTCTCTGCTCTTCCAGCCAGTTGCGATACCCCTCTGCCAGAGGCTGCAGTGCCGTCCTGATATCCTCCGGAACCCAGAATTCTGCCAGTTGCCGGGGATTAAACTCAGGTTCCGGACCATACCGGATTCTCCATGTCATACCAGGCGCACCGACAGGATAACTGGGAACATAGTCCGTCCGAAGTGTCGGTGTGGTAAATTTGACACGCAGATCATCGGGCACTATACCACCGTCTGTCCAGATAAATGGCGGAAAAGAAGGAGAGGAACATCCGGAACACGGTCTCTGAATGTCAATTGCACTCCAGGTTACACCGGTCAGATGACCTCTGGCAAGAGCAGGTCTGTTACGGTACATAAGCTCAAGTGACAAATCCTCTGTGTTATCGTTTCCGGCATTAAGCCGATCGCTGATACCCCTGAGTGGAATTACCTGTGTTCCTTCACTGCATACGATTCTGATTTCAGGCTGAAAAATATGCTTCGTGGTATCCGGTCTTTGGCCGGATACCACCTCCGTCCGGTTTACAAGATATACTGAAATACGAAAAATTGTATCTGCTACCGGGGTTACCCGCAGAGAAAATGCAACACCGGGATCAGCTTCGCTTCTCCATTCGTCATCCTGTAACACGTCAACCCGCCTGTAGTTGTAAAAAGGCTGGCGCTGCCATCCTCCCGGCCTGACGTATCTGGCCCAGGTGCTGCAAATTTCTATTGGGTTTTCTCCGGTAGCCTGAATAACAAAAGAGAGCCCCATCGATTTAGCCAGTGACTTGGGATCCAGAGAAGGAGAAGAGCAAATCTCAGATGCTATACCGGCTGCACCCGTTTCTCCCCCATCTCCGTCCTCATCATAGTCACCTGGTAATAATTCAGCCTCTGCGTCAGGGTCTCTCTCTGCTATCGTATCCATTGGCGCAAGAACACCAATTATGTATTCATCACGCGGATCCGTCCGGTCAGGAAACTGTTCCGCAATGCCTTCCCGGGGTCCCAGCACTTCTCGTACCAAATCACCTAAAATTCGAGCTCTTTCCACAGGGAGCACCTCCGTGATCAGTAAAAAAGTATATATTATGTATAATATTGGCTATACAGACTTCAAATCCTGTTAATTTCAACTAACAAATCAGAATATATTACACCAATTAATGATATAATGAGTTTATTCCACAGTGAGGTGATAATCTGTTTATGTATTTACAAACATTTGATTTATATTCTGCTGATGCGCCGCGCAACAATATTGACGCCGCAATAAAGCAGTTTGATTCTGAAGCACGCTATATTGTCACCACTTCCTGGCTTATAACAACATCTGTCGATATTAATATCTTTTAAGTAACACTGGCATCGCCTTCAAAGCTCTCCTGTAAAGCAGGGGAGTTTTTTTTAAATAAAAAGGCGCCGGAATCAACCGGCAGCCGCCCTGCAAAATAACGACAGCAGTAAGCCGTGGTTGGCGCAGTACCGGATTCTCGGCCGTTTATCCCGATCTCGGTCCACAACGTTCAGTAGCAAACCGACAATGCGGCCACCCTTCACCGTCTAACCAGATAGGCCCACATGCCTGCCTCCCGCGTATCGTCAGCGGCTCCCGGCGCCGTCACTCTCCAAAAGAACGCGTGAGTAAACCTTTCCTTATGCTAAAATCCCGGCGCGGCACACCGTGTCACCCGCAGGGGCGCAAGCGAGAGCGGAGCAGGCGCAGCCTTGACCGGTGTGATATCATAAAGACCGGCGGCGGGGATTCAGCAGTACCCGGAAAATACACACCTTTGTTTGACAGCACAATCTCAATCCGCACTATATGGAGCAATTTCTATATCTGTTTCTTTTGCGTGAAATAATTGGCCTTTTTGTTCAGGTAGCCTGTTATATGGGTTGTCTTCCTTTAATTTTTTTATTAACGTCTCAAGACTTCTAAAAGTTGTGCTATCTTCATCATACAATCTTTGGAGCTGGAGCCATAGAACCCATTCCGCCCTGTCGTCCGGTTTGTCAAGACCTGAAAAGTGTGCTGAATATTTCCCGGCAACAATTAAGCTGAACTTGTCAAAATCAATCTGTTTTTCCTTTAATCCCAGCATACTGGCCAGTTTTCGTCTGTCTTTCTTACCCAGCCATATCGTCATATCGTTGATCCATCTGTTAGTCTCCCTGAGAAAATTCTGCATTCTGCTCTGCCTTCTTCCAATATTGCGACCATATTGCTCCTGCCATTTTAACTGAAAGAATATAATTTGGCCTGTAGCTTTTTCAACAATACAAGCGTCTATATCGGTTATAGTTTTCCCGTCAGACTGGACCGGAAGATTATGGCCAATTTTAATATACAACGAATCATCAAACAAATTATATAAATCATTCCGGAATTGACTTTCACGCTCAAGTATGTTTCTATCCCAGTCCTTCTGAAACTTCCGGTTTAATTCCCCCATCAGAAAAGTATATATACCGCTTAAAGCACCGGCAATTGAAAATACCAGCTGTGTTTTTGAAACAATAATGTATGGCATAAGCAGATAATCCATGTTTCTCCTGTGAAAACTGTATTTCTCATAGGTTAATGTAAAACAGTCGAGGACTTGTCTGGCATCATTCCTGCTAATTCCACACGCAATGCAGAACACTTCAACCATTTCGCTTATATCCCTGTTTATTGTAAGTACATTCACAAAGGCTATTTTCCGGTGTTTCTGTGTTAATAATTGTGCATAGGCAATATGTTTCAACGCAAAACTGATAATTAACACGGCACTGCGTATATAAATAGAATAGGGAATTCCTCCAAATTTTACATCACCGGGAAAGCATTCAAACTGAAAAGTTCTTTCCATGTATAATTCAGCCAACCTTATATAGTACTCATCAATTTCCGGGTTTGTATCATAACTAATGAAGTGTTTTCTCCTTGGCTTTACATACTTACGCATTCGCTTAGTGATTTTTGCCCTTTGATCAGAATCTGTTTTTACAGCCTCCTCCTGCGCTTTTATAATTTTCTCAGTCCGTATCATATCTTCCATTATCTCCAGGTTTTCAAGCCCCATATATCTGTTAACAAAGCGAAAACATAGCTTATGTTCTGATTTCCCAGTATATTCAATCAGGTTATATTTACAATAATCTTTTATCCGGTTAAAAAAACCAATTTCTCCACAAAATATTATTAAAGCATGAATTTTTTCCACCTCTTGTGTTAAAAAGGTTGGTGCAAATTCATTTTTTGTAAAATCACAGAATACCTGATCAAACAATATATTAATGCCTTCCAGATAGTACGGTTGGTTCGGTTTTAATTGCTCATGCTGTTCCCTGCTACCAAACATAATATAAAAAAAACATAAATTGGCAACTTTTATCACATCTAAAATTTCAAATTGCCTGTCAAGTAAAGTGCAGTTATTATATCTTTGACTTAATAGCGCCTTACGCTTATCAATAGTTTCATCAATAACGGAATCGACTTCACCAATTGTACCTGTCTTTATCAAATCTGCGCACCTCTCATTCCGATCCTTCAAAAGCAGTCCAAGCAAACTGCATGTTTTTACATTTTCGCTAAACGGATTCCCATTCCCTTCGGGGATTGATATTCAACAGATGGTCAACACCATCAAGGACAATGGCGGCGGGCCGCGCCTGGCCGAACTGGCCTTTACCGTCCTGCGCATTGCCCTGAACAAGCTTTTATGAAGATATCCTCCACTGGCTGCCCTTCAAAACCGTGTCCCTGCCCAAAAGCGCCGAAAAGAGTTTGTACCATTAAGCAGCGCAGAGTGGACGCACCTGTTTACGGAAGCCAGGGCCGACGCGGCAATGTATACTGCCCTGTCCCTGGAATGGGCCACCGGTATCAGCCGCTCCGAACTATTCAGATTGAAGTGAATAGACTTCGATTTCACCACTGACAGCGTCATTATCCAGCGGGCCGACATCATCACCGACGACGGCCCGGAACTCAATGACCCCAAAACCGACTTCCGGCAGCGCCTCTTGCCGCTGCCGGAAGTCATCATGCTTGAGGTTAAGCGGCTTCAGGCACGCCAGGCAGCCGCTATTACCGCCAGTAAGGCTGACGGCCGGCCCTGGGAGGATAAGGCCTGGTATTCCCCAATTCCTTCGGCAAACTCCAGGACCCGCGCAACTGGTCCAAATGATTTCAACTCCTGGTCAAAACGGCGACCTTACTATCACCTTTCATAAACTGCGGCACGATTACGCCAGCCGCCTCTCGGCAAGCGGCGTCAGTATCAAAGACGCCCAGTACCGGCTGGGCCACAGTACCATACAAATGTTGCTCAATGTCTACACCCACAGGATATCCGGCGGGCAGGAACAAATTGCCTCATGGCTCAATGCATTGTTTCCGACTGCCCCCTCGACCATGAAACACCACTTCATTGACCGTTTGGAAAATGCAGTTTCCGCCGCGTTGTTGTACGGTTGTTGTAGCAGAAAACGACTGAGGGCGGGCAAACCGCGGGGCAGCCCCCGGTTGCCGCCCGGCGCAGCCGGGCCGCGTCAGTCAGTTGCATCCTGCAAGAATGTCCTCCTGCAGCAACATCGTGCCTGGTCTGTCACCGCCCCCGCAGCGTTGTGGGGGCTTTTTTATCTTCACCAGGCTGCTGCCCGCAAAAAAACTGCCGGCATTACCGGCAGCCTCCCTGCAAAAACTGCATAAACGCCCCCAAAACCAGCAGCCCGCCGGCCAGCGCCGCCAGCCAGAACACCGACAGCAGCAGGCTGTGGCCGGCGCAGTACCAGACACTTTCCTGGTCGTCCCGTCCCAGGGCGTGCCAGTAGCAAATCCACAGCGCGGCCTCCACCCGCCACCGCCTGTCCAGATAGTCCCGCATACCCCGCACCTCCCGCGCAGCGCCAGCAGTTCCCCGCCGCCGTCACCTTGGCGCGGCACACCGCGTCACCCGCAGGGGCGCAGCGCAGCGGAGCAGGCGCAGCCTTGACCGGTGTGGCATCCTGAATAAGCCGGCGGCGGGACAACGTAGACTTAGCACTGGCCTCCCGGTCGCAGAACCCTGCCGCGCCAAACGGCGAAGCCCTAATCCGGGATGAAGCCGTAACAGGTCACCCGTGCCTGGTAGTATTTCAGGGCAGCCCGCGTCAGCTCTACCCGTATCCATTCCGAACCGTCCGGGCTGGTGACCAGCCGGCCGCAGAGAACCCTGCTGCTTTGCAGTTTCTTCCTGACCTGCTCAACGGTCAGCATCGTTACCGCCTACCGTTCCCCGGCGGCATGGCTCCGGCAAGGGGCGGGCCTTGATGAACAGGCTGCCCTTGTTTTCTTGCACTTCGATTTTAGCGCCGGGTAAAAAGCCAAGCTCCTGCAGCCATTTGCCCTGCAAACGGATTAATGGCCGGGTCGCGCCGTTCTGATAGGTATAGTAGACGGTGAGGATGCGAGTACTCTTTCCCATAATAGCCATACTATATTCCCCCTGTGCCAGCCAGCGCCGGACCGGGCCCCCGGCCAACAGGGGGCCGGATTGCCGGCAACATGGCCTTGATAGGGGGAAATTAAAAAGCGCATGCAAGGGTTTATCCCTACACATGCGCTTGGCTTCGTCGTGTGCTCCATTCCCGTACTCAGTAGCCGTCGCCTACCGGCTACAACAGAAAGGCGTTCAATCGTATGTAAGACGCCTGCCTCTCCGTTGACAGTAAGAGTAGCGAGGAATAGGCTCCATCGTCTGCTGCGTCAAGTCGCACACAATCAGCACCCGCCCTGCCGGCAGCTCCTGTCATACGCTGCGCCGCGCTTGTATTCAAGCGGCGGGCATTGTATAATAGAATTGTCGCCGTGGACAGCTTGCTGTTACGTGTAGGTGTCTTCGGCACCTTGCGCGTGCCTGAAAGTGCGCCAACACTTTCGGGTCGCGGCGGCTTTTTAATTTCCACCTAGTTCCATTATAGCGCATCTGCACCGAATTGCAAGTAAACTGGACCGGCCAACGGGGATTTTTTCCGGAATGCTTGCATATTCTTGTGCCGATGGGTATAATATAAGAAAAGGACTGACGTGTTGCAAGCACGCCAGCCCTCACAGGCTGTCTAACCGGAAAACGGTTAGCCCAAAACTGCGTTATTTAAGAAATAACCGCCGCTTTTGAGCAGGGGCGGTTATTTCTTTTTGGTTGTGACTAATACCATAAGCGTGGCAAATGCAATCGCAAATGTCAATGCTTCGTAAATCGTCATCATACCACCCCCTTCCTGTAACAGGAAGGGGCTAACCGTCCCCCGAGCAGCCTGTACCGTCAGTATAGCATATTTTGCCAAAACTGAAAAAGAAAAATTTTTCCGGCTATGCGTGCCGCTCCCACTGGATGAGGGCGGCCTTTTTATTTCCCGCCGCGCAGTTCGCGGCTCCCTTGCTGCCGGCAGGCCCGTCGCACGGAACACGGCGGCACGGGTTTGGCCGCCGTGGCCGGTGCGCTTTCCTTACCGACGCCAGGGAGCAGGCCCGGCTTACGCTGGGCGGCCGCGCGCCTTTGGCGGCAGCACAGGGTAAGCCGCTTGGGGCAGACAGCGTGGCAGCGCCGGCTTTCCCCCTCCCGTTTGTTCGCCGGGAGGGGGTCAGGGGGTGGGTCCGTCCCAGCGGAACCGGGCCGTCTGCCGCCGCCGCCGTCTTGCTGCCTCTTAGCTGAGTGAAGGGCCCTGCCGCGGCCGCGTACCCCCCAATTTGTTCGGCCGCTCCTTAGCGGGGGGTTTGGGGGGTAGTCCTTCCCGCAGGGCGCCCGCAGTCCTCCCTTCCCCCCGGATTTCAATCGCGGCCCACCGCTTTGGACGGCAACGCCATTCAGGTGGGATGGGGGGGCTCGGGGGGAAGGGAGGACGGAGAGTGGACACGCGCCTTTGGTGTCCACGGGGCGGGACGGGCGCGGCCGCGGCAGGGAACGAACGGCGGTTGCCGCTTGGCCAGGCGAGTGGCGGCAGGTGGCCCGGTGGAGCGGTTTGGTCGCCGCCGTTCTCCGGGCTGCGTGCTTTGTTGTCGTTCCCGGCGGCCGGCGGGACGCCCGGCTGGGTCGGCCGGTGGTGCTCAGGCCGGTCCGGCCGGAGTGTCCTGCCGGGGCCCCGCGCAGCGTGCGGGGCCAGCCGCCGTAGTCCCGGCTTCCGGACGCGCTGCCATTGCAAAGCCTATCTGAAACGA
>NZ_FNHB01000018.1 GCF_900104455.1 Dendrosporobacter quercicolus | reverse complement strand
TCGCTGGAACATTTCTTCAAGTATATTCCGCAGACAGTGAAAAGAATTGCGGTATTAGACAGAACGAAAGAACCGGGAGCGTTGGCGGAGCCGCTGTATCTTGACGTAAAAACAGCATTTTATGGCCGCCAGGATTTCCAGCCGGTGATTGTGGGAGGGCGGTATGCCCTGGGAGGCAAGGATATTGTCCCGAGCCATATCGTAGCAGTGTACGATAATCTGAAAGCCGAGCAGCCGAAAGATGGTTTTACGGTTGGGATTGTAGACGATGTCACGTTTAAATCGCTGCCCATAGGCGGAGCGGATATAGACACAACGCCGGCGGGAACAACGGCCTGTAAATTCTGGGGCTTAGGCTCTGACGGAACAGTGGGAGCGAACAAAAGCGCAATCAAAATCATCGGGGATAAAACAGAGATGTATGCGCAGGCGTATTTTGCCTATGACTCGAAAAAGTCGGGCGGAATCACCATGTCGCACTTAAGATTTGGGAAACAGCCGATAAAATCGCCGTACCTGATCCATAAAGCAGACTTTATCTCATGTTCGCAGCAGTCGTATGTAAATAAATACGATTTACTGGCAGGGCTGAAGGCCAATGGGACATTTCTGCTGAACTGCACCTGGACGGAGGAAGAGCTGGAAGAAAAACTGCCGGGAGCGATGAAACGGTATATAGCCGAGAACAAAATAAACTTTTATATAGTCAATGCGGTAAAAATAGCGCAGGATCTGGGGCTGGGCGGTCGCTTCAACATGATCATGCAATCGGCGTTCTTTAAGCTGGCCAACATCATTCCGCTGGAAAACGCGGTAAAATATCTAAAAGACGCAGTGGTTGGATCGTACGGAAATAAAGGGCAAAAGATTATTGATATGAACAACGCGGCCATTGACCAGGGGATAGAGGCGTCGATTAAAGTAGCGGTGCCTGAAAGCTGGAAGGGCGCGGCGGACGAAGCGGCGGCAGCAAAAGATGCGCCTGAATTCATCAAAAACATCCTTGAGCCAATGAACCGGCAAGAAGGGGATGCCCTGCCGGTCAGCGCGTTTGCCGGGATGGAAGACGGAACGTTCCCGGTGGGAACGGCGGCGTATGAGAAACGGGGCATAGCCATTTTGGTGCCGGAGTGGCAGGCGGAGAACTGTATCCAATGCAATCAGTGCGCGTTTGTATGTCCGCACGCATCAATCAGACCGGTGCTGGCGGATGAAGAGGAAGTAAAAAATGCGCCGGAAGGTTTTGCGGTAAAAGCGGCGCTGGGGGCCAAAGGACTAAGCTACCGGATGGCGGTTTCCCCGCTGGATTGCGCGGGTTGCGGCAATTGCGCGGATATTTGTCCGGCCAAGCAGAAGGCGCTGATCATGAAGCCGCTGGAAACGCAGCTGGAACAAGCCCGGTTATGGGAATATGCGACAAGTGTATCGGCCAAAGCCAATCCGGTGAATAAGAAGACGGTAAAAGGCAGCCAGTTTGAACAGCCGCTGCTGGAGTTCTCGGGAGCCTGCGCGGGCTGCGGTGAGACGCCGTACGCGAAACTGGTGACACAGCTGTTTGGGGACAGAATGATGATTTCCAATGCAACCGGCTGCTCGTCGATCTGGGGAGCAAGTGCGCCGGCAATACCGTATACGACAAACCACCGGGGCCATGGCCCGGCCTGGGCAAACTCCTTGTTTGAGGATAATGCGGAATTCGGCCTGGGGATGTTCTTAGGAACGAAAGCGGTGAGGGAAAACCTGGCAAGCGATATAGAGGCTGCGCTGGCGTCGGGAGTGAGCGCCGAGCTGGAGGCCGTATTCAGCGAGTGGCTGGAAACGCGCAATACGGGAGAAGGAAGCCGGGAGAGAGCGGATAAGATTATCGCAATATTGGAAGAGGAAAAAGGCGGCAATGAGCTGCTCAACAAAATTGCGTCCAGCGCGGACTTTTTAGTAAAACGGTCGCAATGGATATTTGGCGGAGACGGCTGGGCGTATGATATCGGTTACGGCGGCCTGGATCATGTATTGGCGTCGGGAGAGGATGTCAACGTGCTGGTGTTTGATACCGAAGTGTATTCAAATACGGGAGGCCAGTCCTCGAAATCGACCCCGGCGGCGGCGATCGCGCAGTTTGCGGCCAGCGGGAAAAAGACCAAGAAAAAAGACCTGGGCTTGATGGCGATGAGTTACGGTTATGTGTATGTAGCGCAAATCGCGATGGGAGCGGATAAAAATCAAACGCTCAAGGCAATTGCCGAAGCGGAGGCGTATCCGGGCCCGTCGCTGATCATAGCGTACGCGCCGTGCATCAATCACGGTTTAAGAGCAGGAATGGGCTGCAGCCAGCAGGAAACGAAACGAGCAGTGGAGGCAGGCTACTGGTCAACGTACCGCTATAATCCGTTGTTGAAAGAGGCGGGAAAAAATCCGTTTATTTTAGATTCGAAAGAGCCGAGCGGTAATTTCCAGGAGTTTCTGATGGGAGAAGTACGCTACTCGTCCCTGAAGAGACAGTATCCGGAATTTGCCGACGCGCTGTTTGCCAAAACGGAGCAGGATGCAAAAGAAAGACTGGAAAGCTACAAAAAGCTGGCCGGTTTATAGACTGTACCGCCCGGCAAAGCATAGCTATTTAACTGTCGGAAAGGGAACCAAAAAAGAAACTGGCTGTGTCCGGTACCAGGGACAGCAGCCGGTTTCTTTTTTTGCCTGACCGGCCCAAGGGGATGAATTTTCTAAGCCAGCGGCAGGCTTATTGGTGATTGGTGTTGAATTAAGAAGGGTCATTATTGGAAACCTATCTGAATCAACAGGTATATTTAAGATAGTGCTTTTACAGGAGTGTGAAGAATGCCCACATATCGTTCTGTTTGCCCTTTTGATTGTCCTGATACCTGTGGGTTACTGGTGGAGGTGCGTGACGGCCGGGCTGTGTCTGTTAAAGGAGATCCGGCGCATCCGTTTACCCGTGGCACGTTATGTCCTAAAATGGCCCGGTATGAACGTACCGTTTATTCGCCGCAGCGGCTGATGGCGCCTCTGATTCGTACAGGGCCTAAAGGCAGCGGGAAATTTAGCCCGGTAAGCTGGCCCGAGGCTGTTGAAACAATTAGGCTAAGCTGGGCCGGGATCATTGATCAGCATGGGGCAGAATCCATATTGCCGTTTTCTTTTGCCGGTACGATGGGACTTGTGCAGCGCAATGCCGGCCATCCTTTTTTTTATCATCTGGGCGCGGCGCGGCTGGAACGGACAATTTGCTCGCCAGCCAAAGGTTATGGCTGGGCGGCGGTAATGGGGGAAACCATGAATCCGCATCCTGGTGAGACCGTTGACAGTGACCTGATTATTTTATGGGGAATTCATGCGCTGGCGACCAATATTCATATGATGCATGATGTGACGGCAGCAAAGCGGCGCGGCGCTAAAGTCTGGCTTATTGATATATATCAAACGGCTACCGCTGCTACCGCTGATGAGGTATTTGTCGTTAGACCGGGCAGTGACGGAGCGCTGGCTTTGGGCTTAATGCATGTAATGGACCGGGATCACTTAATTGACCGGAAGTTCATCGATGCCAGCGTTGAGGGTTATGAAGCTCTGCGTACTGAGGTTTTGCCGGAATATTCGCCGGAGGCGGTAAGTGAGCTGACTGGTCTGGCGCCGGCTGTCATTGAAAAAATGGCCTGCCGGTATGCCGCTGCTCAGGCGCCGTTTATCCGTCTGGGGAGCGGCCTGTCCCGCTATGGCAATGGTGCGATGACTGTCCGGACGATTAGCTGTTTGCCGGCTGTGGCGGGAGCCTGGGCAAAACCTGGTGGTGGTCTGCTGGCGTCAATTTCTACCGGCAGTGCGATTGACGCCGGTTTTGTAACCAGAGAGGATTTTCAAAAAACGTCCACGCGCAGCATCAACATGAATCAGTTGGGCAATGCGCTGAATGACCGGCTGACGCCAGTGAAGAGCTTATATGTGTACGCTTCCAATCCGGCTGCGGTTACGCCCGATCAGAACCTGGTCATTCAGGGACTGGAACGGGAGGATTTGTTTACGGTGGTTCACGAACGGTTTATGACCGATACTGCTCAATACGCCGATGTCATCCTGCCGGCTACGACTTCACTGGAGCACAGCGATATTTACCGTGCTTACGGTCACTATGTCATTCAGCGGGCATTTCCAGTCATTGCACCGGTTGGCGAAGCAAAGTCGAACTGGGAAGTTTTTGGTCTGCTGGCTGAAGCTATGGGGATTGAGCATGAATTTTTCCGGCAATCGGCCGATGCGTTAATTGATAAGGCTTTGGAATGTCCGTCGCCGTGGCTGGCTCAGGCTAACCTGGCTGAGCTTAAACAGGGTAACCCAGTGGAATTGCCGCTTCCCGCAGGGTATAAAACCAAATTTCTGACGCCGTCCGGCAAGATTGAAATACGCAATCCCCGGGTAAATCCTCCGTTGCCGCTATATCAGCCGCCCTATGGCGACGATGCCAAATACTGGCTGATTAATTCGCCGGATGTCCGGCTGTTGAATTCTTCCTTTAATGAGCGGGATGATCTGTTGCGGGCAAATAAGATGCTGCTTAAAATCAGCCCGACGGACGCCTGCCGGGAGAACCTGGCTGAAGGCGATAAAGTCTGTGCTTTCAATGAACGCGGCGCTGTCAGTTTTGCGGTGAGCATAACCGATAAAGTTCAGCCTGGCACAGTGGTTGCTGAGGGTGTCTGGTGGATTAAACATGCCACAGGCAATAGATCAATTAACGCCTTGACTGCCCAGCGGCTAACTGACCAGGGCGCCGGCAGCACTTTTTACGATGTGAAGGTAAATTTAAAACGGCTATAGATGGTGATTTTGATATGCAGACTGGTAAGGGGGCTTAGAAGTGGCAGAGTTACGTGATTTATTTGGCCGGCGTATCCATTATTTGCGGGTAGCAGTAACCGACCGTTGCAATTTCCGGTGCCGTTACTGTATGCCCCAGGATAATAACTGGCTGCCTGATCACTCGATGTTGAGCGATCAGGAACTAGTGCTGCTTATTCATATGTTTGCCAGTCTTGGTGTGGATAAAGTACGGTTTACGGGCGGCGAGCCGTTAATGCGCGCCGGAGTTGCCGATTTACTGGCTCAGATAAAAGCCGTAGACGGAATCAATGAAGTGAATATAACGACAAATGGCAAGCTGTTGCCAGAGTATGCTCTGTCGTTGAAAACAGCCGGCGTCGACCGGGTTAATGTCAGTCTGGATACCCTGAACCGGAAATTATTTAAAGCTTTAACCGGACAGGACGCCCTGGAGCAGGTGCTGAATGGAATTAAGCAGGTTCTGGAAGCTGGCTTTAGCACTGTGAAAATCAATATGGTTGTAATGAAGGGCGTTAATTCCGGAGAACTGGCTGATTTTGCCCGGCTTACCCTGGAGTATCCTTTCCAGGTACGGTTTATTGAATATATGCCGTTTAACTTTGGGGAAAACTATCTAATGACTGCCGCCGATATGCTGGAGCAACTGGCTGCAACCGGCATAACCGGGCTGATTGCCGTTCCGGGACAGCTGACCACAGCCCGTATTTACCGTTTGCCGGACGCCAAAGGGACCATTGGTTTTATCAGCCCGGTATCCCAGCATTTTTGCAGTTGCTGCAACCGGGTGAGAATAACGCCGGATGGTTTTTTAAAGCCCTGTCTGTTGACAAACCTGGAATACCCGCTGCGCGACTGGCTTAGAGCCGGATTAAGCCAACAGGAGCTGACCCGGCTTATTGTTGAAGCTGTCCGGGCCAAGCCGCGCAGCTCTCAACTGGGAAGCCAGCCGTTAAAGGGCCGGCCGATGTTCCGTATCGGCGGTTGAAGGATTGGCTAGGAAAAAGGAGGGACTGCTATGCCGCCGATTGTCTCCTTTGTCGGTTTTTCCAACAGCGGCAAGACCGCATTTTTGGTTAAACTTATTCAACAATTAAAAAACAGCGGCTATAAAGTGGGTGTTATTAAACATCATGACGGACATGATTTTACGATGGATTACCCCGGAACTGACACCTGGAAGCACCGTGAAGCGGGGGCGGATACCGTCTGCATTGCATCAGCGGCAAAAATTGCCGTGTTGAAACAGGCTGCGCCGCCGGTAAGGCTGGCTGAACTTACGCCCTATTTTACCGATGTTGATATTATTTTAACCGAGGGTTTCAAGAACGAAAATCAGCCGCAAATTGAGGTGAACAGGGCCGGACTAAAACCACTTGGTCGAAAACCGAATACCCTTGCCGTCATTTCAGCGGATGTATTATATAATGGAATACCGCATTTTGCGCCGGAGGCTGTCAAGGAAGTGGCAGAGTTTTTGGAAAAGCGCGTTTTCCCGGGGAGGAGTTGAGTGTTTGACAGTCTTATTGGAACAGGCCGGTAAGCTAATTATGGAGAAGACGGGGATCATGCCGGAGGTCAGAATACCGCTTGCTGAAAGCTATGGGAGGATACTGGCCCGGGACCTGGCTGCTGCTACAGATTTTCCTCCTTTTCACCGTTCGCCCCTGGACGGCTATGCTGTGAAGTTTGCTGATGTGTGCAAGGCCGATAGCGACAGACCGGTCAGTCTGCGCGTTGTGGATTATGTAACGGCGGGGAATTTGTCCCAAGTGGCTGTCCGGCCGGGAACTGCGGTTAGAATTATGACCGGGGCGAAAATACCGGCCGGGGCAGATGCCGTTATACGGCTGGAAGATACTCTTACTGAGGGCAAGACGGTAAAAATTTTGACTGCCTCCGGAGCTGACCAAAATATATGCCGGCAAGGAGAAGAATTCAGGCAGGGTGAAACCATTTTGACTAAAGGCGCTGTGTTAAGAGATGGCGCTATGGGCATTTTGGCTATGTTTGGACAAGCTGAAGTGACAGTATATCAGCGCCCCAGGGTGGCAATACTGGCTACGGGCTCTGAGGTAATTGACGTAAATGACCTCTTGGAGACAGGGAAAATCCATGATTCAAACAGTTATATGCTGGCCGCCAAAGTACGGGAGGCGGGTGGTGAGCCCGTTCTGCTGGGACAGGTGCCCGATGTTTTGCCGGAAATCGTCGAACGGCTTCGGCGGCCGGACGGAATTGATTTATATCTGACTACCGGCGGAGCCTCGGTTGGGGATCTTGATTTGATGGGGCAGTTATTTGAACGCCTGGATATTCAGCCTTTGTTCACCAGGCTGGCAATTAAGCCTGGAATGCCGGTGCTGGCCGGCTGCTGGGGCGAAAGCCTGCTGGTGGCGTTATCCGGCAATCCGGCTGCTGCCGGGGTATCGTTTGAAGTACTGGTCAGGCCGCTATTGCGCAAGCTTGCCGGGGCCGCCTGTCATGAGCGGGGCAGGGCCAGGGTGGTATTAAGCCAGCCATTGACTAAGACCGGTCCGGTGCGGCGTTTTGTCTGGGCCAGTTGCGCGCCGGGCCCGGACGGCCGTCTGGCGGCCCGGCCGCTGCTGGTACAGCGTAACGGCATGCTGGCGGGACTGATTTTGGCCAATGCGTTGCTGGATATTCCCGCCGGCAGTCCCCTGTTGCCGGCGGGTACTGAAATTACGGCCAGGTTATTCTAAGTTCAGTGGGGTGATGAAAGTGAAATCAGTTGATGTAAGTGAAGCAGTGGGAATGATCCTGGGCCAGGATCTTACCCGGATTGTGCCGGGAGAGTTTAAAGGCGTGGCCTTTAAAAAAGGCCACATGATTCAGGAGCAGGATATTCCGGTAATGCGCAGCATGGGCAAAAACAATGTTTATGTGCTGAAGCTTGGCCCTGATGAAATACACGAAAATGATGCAGCCGCTACACTGGCCGGGCTGGTCGCAGGCCGCGGCCTGAAAGGCAGCGAAGCGGCGGAAGGCAAGGTTGAGTTAAAGGCGGAACGCAGCGGTTTATTAAAAGTGGATGCAGACCGTCTAACGCAAATTAATTTATTGACCGGGGTGGCGCTGGCAACTTTACATGACGGGGTGCTGGTAAAACCGGATGAAGTGGCGGCTGCTGTTAAAATCATACCTCTGGCGCTGCCGGCGGCGACGTTAGACAAGATTGCCGCAATTTGCTCAGGACTGCCGCTGGTTAGTGTTGTCCCCCTTAGCACGCAAAAGGCCGGACTGATTATTACCGGCAATGAGGTATATGATGGACTAATTCAAGACCGGTTTGCACCTGTCATCAGCCAAAAACTCAGCGCCTTGGGAAGTACAATAACGGAGACTGTTTTTTTGCCTGATGATAAGCTTAGGATTGCCGCCGCCATTGAGCAGCTTGCCGGTAAAAATGATTTAGTGATTGTTACCGGGGGAATGTCGGTAGATCCCGATGACGTCACGCCAGCCGCCATTCGCAGCACCGGCGCTGAAGTTACCGTCTATGGGGCGCCGGTTTTGCCTGGAGCTATGTTTATGACTGCCTATCTTCAGGGAAAGCCGGTGCTGGGGATCCCGGCCTGCGGTATGTATGCCAGAGTTACAGTGCTGGATGTGGTCTTGCCCAAACTTCTGGCCGGTGAAAGGATTGACAGGAAGTATATTGCCGCTCTCGGGCATGGCGGACTTTGCCGCAAATGCGCCGATGGCTGCCGCTATCCCAATTGTTCATTTGCCAAGTAGAGCAAATATAAGGAGGGAAATAGGATGGGAGATTTTTCGCATTTTAACGAGCAGGGCGAAAGCCGAATGGTGGACGTTACGGATAAGCCGGTTACCAACCGGGTGGCCGTAGCACGCGGCCAGGTCTTCATGAAAGAGGAAACGCTGCAGAAAATATATGATTCCCAGATCGTTAAGGGAAATGTTCTGGAAGTGGCGCGACTGGCGGGCATCATGGGAGCTAAACAGACGCATCAGCTTATTCCGCTTTGTCATCCGCTCACTGTCAGCGGCATTGAACTGTCGTTTTACCGGCAGCAGAAGTCCGTATTGATCGAGGCTGCGGTTAAAGTCAGCGGTCAGACCGGAGTGGAAATGGAAGCACTGACGGCAGTATCGGTGGCGGCGCTGACCATTTATGATATGTGTAAGGCTGTCGACCGGGCCATGGTTATCTCCAATATTTGTCTGGTCCATAAAGAAGGCGGGGCCAGCGGCCTATTTGAAAGGAAAGATGATCCATGTCCGGAACAGTAGCCGCTGTTTGCCTAAGTACAGCCAAGGGAACGCGGAAAAAACCGGTAGACAAGGTGAATTTGCTGGCCAGTTGGGGGATTGAGGGGGATGCCCATGCTGGAAGATGGCACCGTCAAATCAGTTTATTGAGTGTTGAAAGTATTGAAAAAATGCGTGAAATCAGCCGGTCACGCGGTTTGGAGCTTTCTTTTGGCGATTTTGCGGAAAACCTGACCATCGCGGGGCTGGATGTCGCTCAATTGCCGGTGGGCGCTTATTTACAGGCCGGTGAAGCACTGTTGGAAGTAACGCAAATCGGCAAGGAGTGTCATGGGCATTGTGAAATATTCCGGCAAGTCGGCGATTGTGTGATGCCCAAGGAAGGCATTTTTGCCAGGGTACTGGTCGGCGGTACAATTACTGCCGGCGACCGTATTGCCCTTTGGCGGGGAATACCGGTTGCGGTGGTTACAGCCAGTGACAAGGGGTCTGCCGGCGAACGGCCGGATGTGAGCGGACGGGAGATTGCCAAACTCATTGCTTCAATCGGGGGCCGGGTGATTGCTTACCGGGTACTGCCAGACGAGCTTGAAGCTTTGGCCGGCGCGATGACGGAACTGATTGATGAACTTGGAGCAGCTCTCGTTCTGACCACCGGAGGGACGGGTTTTTCACCACGGGATGTAACTCCGGAAGCAACCTTAAAAATAATTGAACGCCAAGTACCGGGACTGCCCGAGGCAATGCGGCGTGAGAGCTATGCCCAGACTTCCCGCGCAATGCTGAGCCGGGCGGTAGCCGGCATCAGGGGGAAAGGCCTGATTGTCAATTTGCCTGGCAGTCCTAAAGGCGTACGGGAATGCCTGCAAGTGATCCTGCCTGTACTCGGGCATGCGGTGGAAATATTACGCGGCACCGGCGGCGAGTGCGGCTAACGTGCTTTACCGAAAAGCTGAGCTGGTTAATCAAAAGGACGGTCATCATTCAGCTTTGGTATGATGACCGTCCTTTCTAATCTTGTCATTGCTTAATTTAGTAGGGCTCAGCTGCCGATTGTGGTAAAAATTTACAGGCAGTATCCTGATAATAAATAATAGTGTATAATGAGAAAAAAACAAAGGAGGACCAATGGAAAAAGAGTTCAGTAAAATAACCGGGTCTTGGAATAATAAAAGTGAACTTGAGAAAACCATTGCCGCCGGAGTGTATGGCGCCCCTGAGCTGAAGCCGGATGAAAAGTCAGCCTTTCTGGGAGAGTTTAAAGAACGGGTTTTACGGGCGCTTACCAAAGCACAGGTAGAAGAAAACACCGTTTATGTAGAAATTGTGCTTGCTTTGCAGGATAAGAGAGCAGCCAGGCTGATTTATAGCGGCGATATTGATTATCGCTATGTAGATAAATATGTAAAGCTCTCCCGGAAATATGGCAAACCATATACGATTAGGCAGGACCAGAAGTATAAAAGCGACATCGGCTTGCTGGTGGCCAGTAATGAAGCGGTTGACGCCGGGGCAGTTGTGGCAGTCAACCGGGAGGAGCGCTTAACCCGCCTGGGTTTGCCCTTACCTGTCATTAAAGCGGCTCCCGGTAAAGTATGCGATGAATGCTATGCGCTGATTGAACAGGCGGCGCCAGAGGAATTAATGAATTATGAGCGACTGACATTTTTTGACCGGCTGGCAGGAGAAAAATGTCCGGCTCATCCGGATTGAAGTCAATGTTACCGGAGGGGAAAAATGAAAATACTGGTTGTTGAGGATGATAAGGCGTTACGCGAAGTGGTGGTAGCCGTGCTGCAGGAAGATAACTATATTGTTGAGCAAACTGATTCTGGAGATGAAGGCCTGTATATGGCCGAACAAGGCATCTATGATGTTCTTATCCTGGATATCATGCTGCCAGGTTTGAGCGGGCTGGGAATTGTAAAAAGCCTGCGGTCTAATGCCATGTCGGTGCCGATTTTGCTGCTAACGGCCAAAGACAGTGTTGAAGACCGGGTACTCGGCCTGGAAGCCGGGGCTGATGATTATTTGGTTAAGCCATTTGCTGTTCCTGAATTGCTGGCCCGGGTGAAAGCCCTGCTAAGAAGAAGCGGTAATTTAGGTAAAGAAGGCGATTTAAGTTACGGCGGCGTATCGGTTAATACCAAATTACGCGATGGCTTTGTTGCCGGGACTGCGTTGCAGCTGACCGTGAAAGAATATGAGTTGTTAGAGTTTCTGGTCATCAATAGTGAACAGATTCTGACCCGTGAGCAAATTTTTGACCGGATTTGGGGGTTTGAGTCTGAAACGACACAGGGCATTGTGGATTTGTATGTGCACTACCTGCGAAAAAAGCTTGCCCCGTTCCGACGGGACAATATCATTCAAACCGTACGAGGAGCCGGTTTTATGTTAAAGGAGAAATAAAATGTTCAACAAAACCCGGCGGCAGCTAACTTTATTGAATTCAGTAATTTTTTTGCTGATTTTAGTGATGTTTAGCGGAACGCTGTACGCTTATGTGGCTGTTCAGCTGTTTGACAAGGTCGATGATTCTCTGTTTAAGCGGGCCGAATCATTTCGCCTTGCCAATGGCCGCCCCGCCCCGTCAATGTATCCGCGCGCCTACTTTGACCCACGGGTTTTTTTACTGCTGCGGGATGTTGACGGTAGTATTGTCAATCTTTATCCTTATCCCATTGAGGAATTGGATGATGTTAAACGGTTTTTGTCGCAATTTGAGCAACACCGGCTGCGTAATGAACCCCTCCAGACGCAAAAACTGGACGACCATTATTACCGCATACTGCGCATGCCTTATTTAGGCCATGATAACCGGTTGGTCAAAGCGGATTTTACGGAATATCGCGTTCGGGAAGTCCTTGCGGTTGGTATTGTGGATTCGGAAGTTTCGTTACTGAGTCATTTACTGCGGATTATCGTAACCGGTATGGTGATCAGTATGCTCGCCATTCTCAGCGCCGGCTTTTATTTAGCCCGCCGTGCCCTGGTGCCGATTATGGACGCCTGGGATAAGCAGAGCCAATTTGTGGCCGATGCCTCTCATGAACTGCGCACGCCGCTGGCGGTGATTAAAAGTAATGCCGAGTTGCTGCTGCGCCACCCGGAGCGGACAATTGAGGACGAGAGCTTCCGGATTACGAATGTTGTGCGGGAAAGCATGAGGATGAGCAAACTGGTTTCCACCTTATTGACTTTAGCCCGGGCTGATGCCAACCAAATGGAGATTCATTTGGGGCCAGTCGTTTTAAATGATGTCATTTGCGGCATTGCCGAGCAGTTCAAACCGCTGACTGAGATGAAAGGAATTCATTTGGCAGTGGATTTAACGGATGATATTGAAATAACCGCTGACAAGGAGCGCTTGCAGCAATTAATTGTCATTTTACTTGATAATGCCATCAAGTATACACCTGAGACTGGTACGATCACTTTAAGCTGCCGCCGCCAGGCCAACTGGGCCACCATGATCATCGAAGATACCGGCGCCGGCATTGCCGCCGCCGACCTGCCCCGCATTTTCGACCGCTTCTATCGCGGCGACAAAGTAAGGTCGCGGGAACAGGGCGGGACAGGTTTAGGCCTGTCTATTGCCAAATGGATTGTTGAAAAGCATGGCGGCAAAATAAAAGTGGATAGTGAAGTCGGTGTCGGCACTAAATTTCAGTTTAGTCTGCCGCTGGCCAAACCGCGCTAACCCAGCTCTTTAGGCCGGCTGTTTTGGCAAAAACACCGCTGCCATGCTACTGAGTAGCATGGCAGCCTGCTGGCTTATTCAATGGTAATGGTATTGACTTTATTCAACCCGGTGTTTTGTTTCGGCAATGTTACCGTCAGCACCCCGTCTTTAAATGAAGCGTTTATTTTATCTTCCAGCACGTTGCTGACATAGAAGGAACGCTGCAGTTCCCCGTAGCGCCGTTCCCGGCGCAGGTAGCTGCCTTGCTCTTCTTCTTTGTTCTCCTGACGTTTGGCGGAAATGGTCAAGTAACTATTGGCATACTGCACAGTAATATCTTCTTTGGCTGCACCCGGCAAATCAGCTTCCACCAGATAGGCTTGCTCGGTTTCCTTCAGATCAACGCGAAAGGCATTGCCGATCGCCGTAAACGGCGCAAAGAAATCTTCATTGAAGAAGTTGTCGACTAACTGGTTGAATACATTATCCCGCCTTGCCAAACCCTTGTCTTTGCCAAATGGAATTAAATCAAACATAGTCAAACCCTCCTCGCATATGCTTTTTTGAGCGCCAGCCGCGGCTGGTTTACTCTTTCTGGCTATATTATATAATCCCTGATTCTAAAAGTCAAAAGGTCAAATTTTTTGTAAAAAAGAAAAATTTATTGAAATTTACAGCGTGAAGCTGCTATTTTTTTTTTTTGCAATATAATGGCACTTTCTAAGAAAATTCAAAAGGACATTGACTATAATCACATTATCTGTCACCAGCTACCCAAAAAATGAATTGATTTTACAATTTTCATGTGGGAATTATCGAAAATTTGTCGAAGTAGTAACATCTAGAAATTTATATCATAATGGAGGTGTCTCATGCGGGGAATCTGGCTGAAGGTTTTGCAATATAAGAAGTGGCTGGTGACAGGAATTATTCTGGCAATTGCAGTAGGGGCAGGACTAATGATTCAGGAATCTCAAAAAGCGGACCAGACTGCGCTTCAGGTGGAAAAAGTGGAACGGAGCGATATTTTTTCAGTTGTGTCGGCAACCGGTACGATAACGCCGGTCAATATGGTGGATATCAGCTCCAAATTAACCGGTTTGATTGCGGAAATGAAAGTTAAGGAAAATGATCCGGTAAAAGCCGGTCAAGTCTTGGTGCTGCTTGACGATACACGGCTGCAAGCCCAGCTGTCTCAGGCCAGGGAACGGTTGGAGAATACAGCGGCAAATTATACCCGCAACCAGTCGTTAAACAAGATCGGCGCCCTTTCGGATCAGGAGCTGGATGCGGCCAGGCTGGAATATAAAGTGGCGCAGGCCAACTACGACGATGCAATGTCGCAATTGGACGATACGGTAATTAAGTCGCCAATTGACGGAGTCGTGATTGGCAAGCCTGTTCCGGCCGGCCAGACGGTTGCTCCGGGGATAGCCAATCCAATGGTTATTCTTACCGTTGCCGATATGTCAAAGATGCAGATTGATACGCAGGTTGACGAGACGGATATCGGCAAGGTGGCTGTGGGCCAGACGGCTACTTTTTCGGTGGATGCCTATAACGGCCGGACGTTTACCGGAGTGGTGTCAAACATATCGCAAAAGGCCACTGTTGATCAAAATGTTGTGTATTATAATGTAATTATTGATGTTCATTCACCGGAGGGTTTACTTAAGCCAACGATGACAGCCAGAGTTTCAATCAACAGCGGTGAAAGCAAAAGTACATTGGTTGCGCCGCTGTCCGCCCTTAAAACCAATAAAGACCAGCAGTATGTGGTGGTGCTCAGAGCTGATGGACAAACGGAGAACGTTGTGGTCAGCACCGGCATTGTCAGTGATGACCGGGTGGAAATCACCGCTGGGCTTGATGAAGGAGATCAGCTGGTTTTGACGACGGCCAAAGCCCAGAGCGCCGGACAGTCGATCCGTATACCCGGACTGGGCCGTGGAGGGATCCGTTGACAGGAGGAATGTGATTTGACAATTCAATTAACCAGTGTTATCAAAAGTTATCAAATGGGCGATACCACGGTGCACGCTTTGGCGGGTGTTACTCTGCATATTGCCGAAGGTGAATTTACGGCAATTATGGGACCTTCAGGCTCGGGTAAATCAACGTTAATGAATATTCTGGGCTGTCTCGACCGGCCGACCAGCGGCTCCTACGTTCTGGACGGGCAGGAAGTGGCGACTTTGGGTGATGATGAACTGGCGGAAACCAGAAATAAAAGGATCGGTTTTGTATTTCAAAATTTCAATTTGCTGCCGCGAATAACCGCACATCAAAATGTAGCTTTGCCGCTGGTATACGCCGGTGTGGCCAAGGCCGAACGAAATGAGCGGGCGGCAAAGGCGCTGGCGATGGTTGGCCTTGAGCAGAGGCTGGGCCATTTGCCAAATGAAATGTCGGGCGGCCAGCGTCAAAGAGTGGCAATTGCCAGAGCGCTGGTGAACGATCCAACCATTATAATGGCTGATGAACCAACCGGTAACTTGGATAGCAAATCAGGCGTCGAGGTGATGGAGATATTTAATCATTTAAATTCTTTGGGACGGACGATTATTTTGGTCACCCACGAGCCGGATATTGCCGAACATGCCCGCCGGATCATTCATGTCCGGGACGGCTTGATTGTGCGGGATGAGCGGAAAGAGGGGTAATGATATGTTTGGTGAAAGTGTTGCTATTGCTTTAAACGCGTTGGTTGCCAATAAACTGCGCTCCATTCTGACTATGCTGGGGATCATTATCGGGGTTGGCGCAGTCATTGCGATGATTTCCATCGGTATGGGAGTGCAGGATAAGGTCGAAACCTCGATTGCCAGCCTGGGCAGCAATCTGATCATGGTTACGCCCGGCGCCGCTTCGGCCTCAGGCGCCAGGCAGGCCGCCGGCTCGAATATTACCCTGACGCTCAAGGATTCCCAGGCCATTGCCCGTGAGGTTGCGGGGATAAGCCTGGTTGCGCCAAGCGTGAGCAGCTCATACCAGGTGATTGCCGGCAACCAGAACTGGACAACCCGGATTCAGGGGACTACCCCGGAATATCAGACTGTTCGCAATACCGCTGTCCAAAGCGGTAGTTTTATTACTTCTCAGGACGTTGATACCAGAAACCGGGTAGCGGTCATCGGACCGACGGTAGCGGAAAATTTATTCGGCAGCACCAACGCTATTGGCCAAAGTATCAGAATTAACAATGCCCCGTTTAAGGTAATTGGGATTCTGGAAAGTAAAGGCGAGGGCGGCGGCGGCATGGATCAGGACGATACGATTATTGTACCGCTGACTACTGCTCAGGAACGGCTGATGGGTATTTCTTATCTTCATATGATCAGCATTCAGGCCGAAAGCACCGACATCATCGATCAGGTGCAGGAGAATCTCAGCGCTGTGCTGCGCAGCAGGCATAAAATTACCGGCGACAAAGTAGATGATTTTCAGATTCGCAATATGGTCAGCGTCATGAATACCGCTGCTGAAACTACCCAGACCATAACGCTGCTGCTTGGCAATATTGCTGCAATATCGTTGCTGGTAGGCGGAATTGGCATTATGAATATCATGCTGGTGTCAGTTACCGAACGCACCAGGGAAATTGGCATTCGTAAAGCTCTGGGGGCCAAGTACCAGGATATTTTACTGCAATTTTTAATTGAAGCCGTTGTCATCGGTGTTGTAGGCGGCAGCATTGGAATTGTCCTGGGCATCGGCGCCTCCTATCTGGTTTCTCATTTTGCCGGCTGGCAAACCGTTATTTCATCATTTGCGATTGTTGCCGCCTTTGGTTTTTCAGTCGGAGTGGGTTTGTTTTTTGGCATTTATCCGGCCCGCAAGGCTGCTCTGCTTGATCCGATTGATGCTTTACGATATGAATAGCTGCAAGTTTCCGGGAAATATGCAGTGAACAACAAAAAAAGAGCTTCCGCGAAGAATCGGCCGGAAGCTCTTTTTGATGTTTTACAATTGCTAAGTTTTTACCAATTGACTGATCAGTCAGAAAGTATTAAAATTATTATGTTAACTTAAACAAGGTGGCGCAATTGATGATAAAATCATGGCCACAGAGGTCAGTCGAAAGGTGAGAAATATGAAGCAAAGTTCATGGAAGAAGCCGTTCAGCATTATGTTAAGCGGCGGGGTGCTGTTTTTACACAGCGCCGGCGTTATGGCAGCGCCGCAGGAGCTTTCTCTGGATGATAGTGTGGCGGCTGCGCTTAAAAACAATCCGTCAATTAAAATGGCGGTAAGCGACAAGGAAAAGGCTGAATGGGGCCTTAGCGAGGCTAAGGCCGGAACGGGGCCGTCAGTATCGGTCGGAACCGGCGGGACGCATGGACCGGACACTTCAGCTGCGCCTGATGGCGATAGCTTTAGTACCTCGCTGAAGCTGAACTGGACGCTTTATTCAGGCGGACGTAATGAAGGGTTGATTGATCAAGCCAAGTTAAATGCCGACAGTGCAAAGCTCAATGTAGCTAAAACCGAGCAGCAGCTCAGGTTAGCGGCAACAACCTCCTATTATGATGTGCTGCAGGCCCTGAACCTGGCAGCCGTTAATCAGGAGACGGTAAATAATCTCGCTGAGCATTTGGATAAAGTGCAGGCGCAGTTTGAAGCCGGTGTGGTAGCCAAGTCCGATGTTCTCAGATCAGAGGTCGAGCTGGTCAATGCCCGGCAAAATTTAACGAAAGCCCAGAATAGTTATGATCTGGCAATGGCGGCCCTGAATAATACCATCGGGATGCCGTTAGATACTGAAAATAAGCTTAAGGATGAACTGGGGTATGTGAAAAGCGAAATCGTTCTGGCGGATGCCATTGCCCAGGCTGTGGCAAATCGTCCGGAGATTGAGCAATCGCAGCTGAGTATTGAATCAGCGAAAAAAGGGATAAAGGTCGCCAACAGCAACCGCAAGCCAACGGTGACGTTCAGCGCCGCCGAAGGCTGGAGCGGCACTGAATTCCCCGGTAACGAAAATGACTGGTCGCTGAGTTTGATGGCCAACTGGAATATTTTTGATTCCGGCGTTACCGGCGCCAAAGTTAAACAGGCAGAGAGCTCCCTGAATAAGGCCCGGGAGCAGTCTGTAGAAACCGGCAATAGCGTTGAACTGGAGGTGCGTCAGGCGTATCTGAGCATGAAAGAGGCTGAAAAGAGGATTGGCGCTACTCAGGTCGCCGTGGATAAGGCGACTGAAGATTTAAAGATTGCCCAGACGAAATATTACGCCGGTGCGGGCACCAATCTTGATGTTATTGATGCGCAGCTGGCGCTGACCCAGGCTGGAACAAACTATACCGAGGCGCTATATGATTATAATATTAATCAGGCTAAACTGCAAAAAGCGATTGGTCAAAAATGATTCATTAAGGGATGACACTTTGCCTGCAGGTGCAGGTAAAGTGTCATCCCTGGCGTTTACTGTTTATGTACGTCAATTTGGCGGCTCTTTTTATAGACATCCCAGGCTTCCAGTATTCTGGTCCGGGAGAAACCGAGGCGTTTGGCAATGATTTTTGCTCCGGCTCGTTCATTTTCAACTGACAGGTCGTAAAAAGAATTGGTTACAGAACCAATGATTGCGGTTAACAGCTCGTTGAGCGGCCGTTCGGGATCTGCTGTTGCCGTCGGTTGGCTGTTATTGGGCGGCTGCAGACCAAGCAGGGCGTTGATTGTCTCAATCGCCTGAGGAATTTTGTCCTCAGGCAGTTTTTCTATTAGTTCGAATAATTCAGCTTTAGGGGTCATTGATTGTCTCCTAACCAATTGAGTTTATTTATAACTATAAGCTAAATTAGCTAAATATGCAATGCAGTCGGGACGGCAATCGGGCGGGTGTATTGGAGAAAATGTCTGATTACCGGGAATTTGAAAAAAAGGAAATTTGTATCGGAATTTGTAATTTATTGTTGCTTTTGCAATTGAGAATGGGTATAATGTAAAAACAAGCAGTACCCAATTTTAATTCAACTTTATAGGCAAACTTATCGAAAGATAAGGACGCAAAGCCATGGGTCTAACAATATTTATTAATGATTGCCAGGCTGCCGCTTGACATAAGTGTAAAACCAGACTTTATGTCTGGTTTTTTGTTGCCCGGCTGCCGGCAAGAGGTATTTTAGGGTATTTGCTTGCATAAGGGTGACGAAGGAGAGTGCAAAGAATTGCAATGGTTCAATAATTTAAAAGTATTAACAAAAATAATGGTTGCAGTAATGATATCGGCATTATTTCTCCTGATTATGGGCGGCATTGGTTACTATTATACCAATCAAATCAGTCATGAAATGTCAGGAATGTACCATGACCGTTTGCTGCCGGTGAAAAGACTTAATGAAACACGGCACAATTTTAGTGCTGTTCATGGCATGATTCTGGAAATCATTCTGGGTAACCCTGATAAGGCCGCGGAGCAAAAGACGCTGGTTGAAATTAAGACGCTGGCTGCTGAGACCAATCAAACAATGACTGATTATAAGAATGCCAGGCTAACGGCTTTTGAAGAACAAAAGATTACTGAGTTAGATGAGGAAATCGGGCTGTACCGGGTGGAGCGGGAAAAAGCGCTGGCTATGGCTCAGGCTGGTCAAAAACAAGAGGCCTATGGGTATTTTTCGCAAAATGCCAGCAAGCATTTGATTAAGGTAAATGCAATTCTTAAAGAACTGGCTGATTTTAATGCCAAAACCAGCGATGACGCCAATAAGGCCGGAGAAGCCAATGCGAGCACCGCCAAGAATCTGATTATTGTGCTGACAATTGCAGCGGTGGCAATTTCGGCAGCCGCCAGCTGGCTGCTGGCGAAGATGATCGCCCGGCGATTAAACAATACGGTGGATACCTTGAATTTGGTTGCCAGCGGTGACTTAACCCAGGAAGTTAAAATCATGTCCAGTGATGAAATTGGCATGATGGGGAAAGCTTTAAATGACACTATCCGCAATTTAAACGGACTTGTCGGCAATGTCAGGCTTCTCAGTGAGCAGGTAGCGACTGCATCGCAGCAGCTTACCGCCAGCGCCGGTGAGTCTGCCCAGGCAACCAATCAGGTTGCCGGTACCATAGCCGAGGTTTCACGCGGGGCTGAATTACAGGTAAATGCCGTCAATCAGTCAACTACCGTTGTTGAAGCGATGTCAGAAGGTATTTTTCAGGTTGCAGCCAATGCCGGTGTAGTGGCCGAAGCATCCGGCAAGGCCGCCGGTGCGGCCCGTACTGGTGAAACGGCGGTAAATTCGGCAGTGGCTCAGATGGATAATATCGCCAAGACGGTAATCAGTTCAGCCGATGTTGTGGCAAAGCTGGGCGAAAGGTCAAATGAAATCGGCCAGATTGTGGATACCATTTCCGGCATTGCCGGGCAAACCAACCTCTTAGCTTTAAATGCAGCCATTGAAGCGGCCAGAGCCGGCGAACAAGGGCGCGGGTTTGCGGTAGTAGCAGAGGAGGTAAGAAAGCTTGCCGAGCAGTCGCAGGAGGCGGCTAAGCAAATTGCCGGCTTAATCAATGAGATCCAAAGTGATACCGAGCGGGCTGTTTCAGTGATGAGCAGCGGTACCAGGGAAGTAAAAGCCGGGACCGATGCAGTCGCTGTAGCCGGCAAAACGTTTACTGATATTGTTTTGCTGATTGATCAGGTATCGGGGCAGGCCAATGATATTTCAACCGCTATCCAGCAAATAGCTGACGGCAGCGAAAAAATTGTTGATTCAGTCCGTGACATTGATAAAATCAGCAAGGATGCGGCTGCCCAGACACAGACCATGTCGGCGGCAACCGAAGAACAATCGGCGGCAATGCAGGAAATTGCGGCTTCCAGTCAGAGCTTGGCCAATATGGCGCAACAGCTGCAAACCGCCATCGACAAATTTACTGTCTGAGGAATACGAAATTCGAAAACAATGGGAAGCCGCCGCAACTGGTGTGTATTCCCATTGTTTTTTTCTAGAAAAATGTTGCCTGGAGTGGACAAACGGGTTAGAATATTTATTTGTTAATGTAATTTTTTAAAGGTGTGAATTGGTATGAATAAAGCGATATCAATTGTCGGAGCGCCCATGTGGCTGGGGCAAGCCTGTTACGGAGCCAATTTAGCGCCTGCGGCTTTACGGGCGGCCGGATTGCAGAAGCGCTTGACGGCGTTCAATCAGGATATCATTGATTTAGGTGATATTCCTATCGCCGTCGCCGGCCAGTGCGAGGCCGGCGAGCAGCAAGTGAAAAACCTGCAGCCAATCATTGCCGCCAGCAATGAAATTGCCCGCTGTGTTGACCGCATTGTTGCCAGTGACCGGTTTCCCCTTGTTTTAGGCGGGGACCACAGTATTGCCATTGGTACACTGGCCGGGCTGATCGGGCATTATGATAATCTTGGCATTATCTGGTATGATGCGCATGCGGATATTAATACGCCGGCAACTACGCCCAGCGGCAATATCCACGGTATGCCTCTGGCCGTTGCGATGGGCTCTGGTCATGCCGAACTGCTCAGTATTGGCGGTGCAGGAGTGCGAATAAAGCCGGAAAATATTGTGTACATCGGCGTACGCGATATCGACCCCGGTGAAGCGGCTTTCATTGACGAGCAGCAAATCAAATTGTATACTGCCGAAGATGTCGGCCGTTGGGGAATGCCGGCAATTATTGAACAGACCCTGGCCCATTTGGCAGCCTGCGATGGTATTCACTTAAGCTTTGACATTGACGGGATTGATCCGCTGGCAATGCCGGGGGTGGGGACTCCGGCCGCCGGCGGCGTCAGTTACCGGGACAGTATTTTAGCTTTACAATTATTGGAACAAAGCCGCGCTGTTACCTCGGCGGAGTTTGTTGAATTAAATCCGGTTCTGGATAAAGACGGTCAGACTACGCGGGCTGTTGTTGATTTAATTGCCGCTTTTCTCGGCGAATTTACACCGTGCGGCCTGCAGCGGACTGCCGCTGGCAGGCAGGAACAAGACCCTGCCTGCCAGGGATACCGGCTGACGGATAAATTTCTTTGTTCTCTTGACTGACTGTTTTTTTAGGCGTACGATAGAGAAGATTGAAAATTAGCTTTCTAACATGATTGGGTGAAATGATGACGGAATTATTAAAAAGTTGTTTAATTGCCGTACCAGGCGGGGTATTGTTTTACTTTCTGCATCTGCCGCTGCCATGGATGCTGGGGCCGTTAGCCGCAGTAACGGTTTATAAAACCACAACAGGAAACAGGCTGTACTGGCCAGTGGAATTGCGCAATGCAGCTTTGATTGTGCTGGGATATGCGATTGGCCGCCCCTTTTCGCTGGAAACTGGACGTCAAATTGCCGGCCAGCTGCCATTGATGGCTTTGGTGACCATGCTGACGGTGTTGATCAGTTTATTGATGGGCTATATTATCCATAAAAGAGCGGGTGTCAGTCTGGCCACCGGATTGCTTGGCAGTGTGCCTGGCGGACTTTCGCAAATGCCGGTGCTGGCTGAAGAAATTGAAGGCGCTGATGTGACGGTGGTGACCTTCATGCAGACTGCCCGCTTATTAACCGTTGTGTTCAGTGTACCGTTTTTGGCGACCCATGGTCTGGCCGGAGATATTGCCTTAAATCATGCGGTGGTATCGCCAGTTGCAGGGAACGGATTGCCGCAGGCCGAACAGACCATGCTGTTGTTTGGACTGATTGCAGTCGGCAGCGCCTTTGTCGCCAGACGGATTAAGCTTCCCACCCCCTATTTGCTGGGTCCTATCCTGGCGACAGGCATGATGACAGTGAGCTCGGGCTGGGAAGCGCCGCCTTTGCCGGCATTGACCATTATTGTAGCCCAGGTTTTTACCGGCATTTACATGGGCACTTCTACCAATATTGCCAGCCTGCAAAACTGGCGGGTTCTGCTGCCGCAGGTATTGCTGGGCGTAGTTGTTGTCGTGCTGGCATCGCTATTGGCTGGTTATATGCTGGCTTATCTGGGCGTTTCAACACTGATTACCGGTTTTTTAAGCACTGCGCCGGGCGGTATGGCGGAAATGGGTCTTACGGCAATGTTGGTTCACGCCGATATTTCGATGATTGTTGCCTACCAGCTATTCCGGCTGTTGGTTGTATTGCTGTTTGTTCCTTCGCTGATCCGGTTTGTGGTAAAAACCGTTCAACCGCAAAGGTCGTAAGCGCGATGAGCGTTTACGACCTTTGGTTTGTCAGCCGGAGCTTGTGCGGAACAGCTCGGAGCGGCGGCGGGACCTAAGTGCAGGAACGGCATTGCCCCAGGCTGGTCAGCGGGAAAGCTGATCACGGGGACTGATAAAAAGATGGCCTTTGGAATCAAGGACGGCATACGTGATTTGATCCGGCGCGGCAAAACCGCGAAGCCTGAGCTGGCCGGCCAGCCAGTCCGCAGAAAGCTGTTTTTTTGCAAGGTTTTCGGCGACGACCTGCCCATCCAGGATTAGCTCAACCGGATATTGCGCGTCCGGCTGTTCAAGTCCGGCATCGCTCTTGGTGAGAGCCTGTAACGCTGTTTTTTTGATGACACTTAGGTCACCGGTAGTTTCGACAACGGCATATTGGACTTGAGACGGGTCCAATATGCCGTTAATGCGCAGCTGGCAGATCAGTTCATCAAGGTCATAGCGCATATTGCGCATGTTTTGTTCAAGGATGCGGCCATTTTCAATCACAACGGTTGGTGAACCGTCAATCAATTTGCGTAAGGAGCGGTTGCGAATGGTAATCTGGGATAACAGGAAGGTGAGCGCTACAAAGAGTACCAGATCATAAAAGTGGCTCCATACCCGTTCCTGCTCCGATGCGGCCACTGTGCCCGCAATTGAGCCAATGGTTATGCCGCTGACATATTGGTAAAAGGTCAGTTGGGCAATTTGGGTTTTGCCAAGCAGCCTGGTAAACAACAATAAACTGATAAATACCAGGCTGGTTTGCCAGGTATCACGGATGAGTTCCGACCATTCCATACTACACCTCTTATTCCGCCCGCAAGCTATGCGCAGTCAGCTATGGCGCTTATCAAAGGGGGTTGTTAAACAAGAGTATGTGCAGAAACCGGTCAATTTATGATTTGCTATCGCTAACTAAGTTTGCAATCATTTGCAGTTAGCAAAACCCTCCACCGATTTGTTTGATGAAAATACAAATCAATGAAGGGTTTTTGTTATTTATATCGAATTTTATAGTTTAAATTTATTTTACTTAAAATTAGCTATTGTGAAAATTATACCATACTAATTTCTTCTTTTCAAGTTTATTTTTTAAAATTAAATAATTTTTTTGAATTAACTAATTATTTAATTATAATGAAGCAATATTTTTTTATGTGTATTTCTGTATTTACATTTATGCAGTAACGTTGTATAGTTAATAATGTTAACTCAGCAAAAAAATCGTATCATTATTCACGGTTAGCAGAAAACTTATGAGCCATTCATTGTTTTAATCCTCTAAAAAAAGGCCGGTGAGCCTTGTTTCGTAAAACTGGATAAACAGTGTAAATCTTTGAATAAGTTTGAATTTGAGGTATAAATGAGATTTTTTACCACCTAAAGATATACGTTGCTTTAGCTGGTAAGCAGTTTTGCACTAAAAATACAATTTGGATGTAAACATCCAGGCAAAACAAGAAATCGGATATTTATATTCTGAACGTTGCTAATATGTGAATAATTATACGGTGTTTTGCTGTATAATTGCTTGTTTTAACTTATCCCCCATTTAGTTCAAAGAAGAGAAACAGAGAGGAGATTGTTTTAATGGCAAGAAAAATGAAAACCATGGATGGTAATGCAGCCGCCGCGTATATATCATATGCATTTACCGATGTTGCAGCAATTTATCCGATTACTCCGTCCTCACCAATGGCTGAGAATGTGGACGAATGGGCGGCCCAGGGCAAAAAGAACATATTTGGGCAACCGGTAAAACTGATTGAAATGCAGTCGGAAGCCGGAGCCGCTGGTGCTGTGCACGGGTCATTACAAGCTGGAGCGCTTACCACGACATATACCGCATCGCAAGGTCTCTTGCTGATGATTCCGAATATGTATAAGATTGCCGGTGAGCTGCTGCCCGCAGTATTTCATGTGAGCGCCCGGGCGCTTGCGGCCAATTCCCTGA
>NZ_FNHB01000017.1 GCF_900104455.1 Dendrosporobacter quercicolus | reverse complement strand
CATCGTACAGCCGTTCAAAGACAAAAAAATGGGGGGCGTATCCGGTCGTACCGATGTGGCCAACACCTATACCAATACCCTGACAAAAATGCAGGCGGTAAGATACTTTATCGCCTTTCGGATCATGAAAGCGGCGGAAGGCTATTTTGACGCGGTAACCTGTTTATCGGGCCCGCTGTCGTGCTACCGGAAAGAGCTGGTGATCAAGCATCTGGACAGCTGGCTGAATCAGCGGTTTTTGGGAGAGAAAGCGACGTTTGGTGATGACCGGAGCATGACCAACTTTATTTTAAGAGAGAACCGGACGGGATATCAGGATACGGCAATCTGCAGCACGATCGTACCAAATCGTTACGGGGTCTTTTTAAAGCAGCAGATGCGCTGGAAACGGTCGTGGCTGAGAGAAACGCTGATCGCGGGCGGCTTTATGTGGAAGAAGGAGCCGTTTATGGCTTTGTCGTTTTACATGGGGCTGCTGGTGCCGCTGCTGGCGCCGGTGATTGTACTGTATAACCTGATCTACATTCCGGTGCTGCACCGGGTGTTTCCGCTGACGTTTATCCTGGGATTATGCCTGATGGCCCTGCTGATGAGTATGGCGCAGTTATTTCTGAGGAGAAGCTCGACCTGGGTGTTTGGACTGTGGTTTTGCCTGTATTATGAAGCGGTGCTGTTATGGCAGATGCCGGTTGCCTGGGTGACTTTCTGGAAAACGACGTGGGGAACGCGCCTGACGCCGGCCGATCTGGCGGAGCTGGCCAAAAAGCAGGGCAAAAGGCAGGAGGCATAGCCGATATTCGTGCGCTTGCAGGGCTTTACGGCTGTTTAATGGAAATAGGAAAATAAAGGGGACTAGTACCGTGTCAGCCCTAATTCAGTGAATACTGACGGTCTATTTTCCGCAAGCCTGCGTTGTCGTCGGTCAGCATACTCCCGGTATGCCTCCCTCCTCCGCCTTGTCTTACGAAAAATAGCCTCGCCATTATTCTACCGTTTTAAGGCTGACAAGGTACTAGTAAGTTTCGAATAGGCGGCCGGATGATCACCGGTCAGGGCGGCGGGGAGTGAGCGACATCGTCGGCAAATTTTTTAAAGCGGTTATTGTATTGCTGGTTATCGGCAGCTTAGCAGGCTGCAGCCTGGGTCCGCCGGAGGCCGGCGGGGAACCGGCAAAGCTGTCGGCCTGGTTGGCTTACTGGGATTTGGACGAGGGCGAAAGGGATTTGACAAGAGCGGTAAATAACCTCGAGAAGCTTTGTTATTTTGGGGCTTATTTTGATCAGAATGACCAGGCTTTTATTCCAGAATCGCTTAGGCGTAAAAAAAGCGATTTAACCAAGAAAACAGGAAAATATGAAACTTATCTTACCTTTGTCAATGATAAGCAAAATGCCGACGGATCGGTTGCGCTGAAGGATAGCGAGGTTCTCCGCCGCTTATTTGCCGATGAGCGCGCAATGGAACAGCACATTGACCAAATCATTGCCCTGACCTTGCAGGGCGGGTTTGACGGTATTGAGATTGACTATGAACGAATATGGAACGATGAAACAACCGGGCAGTCTTTTTTGCGGTTTGCGGACAAGCTTTATGGCAAAGCCCGGCAAAATAACCTGAAGCTGCGGCTGGTACTGGAACCGGGGGCGCCGTTTGCCTCCACCGGTTTTTTCCAGGGGCCGGAATATGTTGTTATGTTTTACAATCTTTACGGCTTACATAGCGAACCGGGCCCGAAGGCCAATCCGGCCTTTATCCGGAAAATCCTGACGGCAATGAATGCTTTGCCGGGAGAGAAAGCGGCGGCCTTTTCGACCGGCGGCTGTGTGTGGGGCGATAACGGAGAAAAAAGATTTTTAACGGAAGTGGAAGCAAAAACGCTTGCTGTAACCTATGAGCGTGAAGCAAGAAGAGACGATGAGAGCCGGTGCCTGGTGTTCGATTATCTGGATAACGGCGTTTGGTATCAGGTCTGGTACGCGGATGTTCAAACACTGAATTACTGGATTGCCATTGCCAAAGCGCAGGGGGTAAGCCGGATTAGCTTATGGCGTTTGGGCGGCAATACCGATATTGACCATGTGGAATAACAGCAGTCCGGCGGGGGACTGCGAACCGTTACGCCGTTTGTTTTTGCCAAATATCAGTGGCGCCGTTAAAGAAATTCTTTAACGGCGCCACTGAGTACCATCTGCCGCTGCGCCGGACAGGCGGGAATCGAGAATAAATTGCAAAATAAATTCTGCCGGCCGGGTTTTGTGTTAAAATGAGCATATCTTAATGTTATGGAGTGAGACGGACATGATTGAACTGTTGCAATTTTTTTATAGCACATTTTTACTGCCGCCGGGTATTTTTATTATTCTTCTGGTATTGTGCTGCCTGCAGGCTTATCGTTACTGCGGCAGGCTGCCGAAATTATTGACCGTCATTACTCTGACGCTGTATTTGTGCAGTACGCAATGGGTCAGCGATATGATCATCAGGCCGCTGGAATCGCAATATACGCCGCCGCTGCAGCCGCAGGGCGATGTGATTGTTCTGCTCGGCGGCGGCGCCCTGCCTGACATTGAAGGGGTTCACGGCCTTGGCCAGCTGTCCGGTTTTGCCGCCAACCGTTTACTGACGGCCGCGCATTTGTATCAGCGGTTAAGGGTTCCCATACTGGTGTCAGGCGGTCAGGTATACCAGACCAGCGGATGGGAGGCTGAGATTGCAAAATCTATTTTGATCGGGTTAGGGGTACCGCAAAATGAGATCATTGTGGAAAACCAAAGCCGCAATACCACGGAAAATGCCAGGTACAGCAAGGAGTTGCTTGACCAGAACGGATTTTGCCGGCCCCTCCTGGTAACCTCGGCCTTTCATATGGCCAGAGCTGTCCGGCAGTTCGAAAAGGCCGGACTAAGCGTTCTGCCGTTTCCGGCGGATTATCAGGCCAATGTCGTGCCGGTTTTTACTTTTTCGCAGCTGCGCCCCACGGCCGGGTCGCTGCAGACGGTCAGCCTGGCCGCGAAGGAGTACATCGGCCTTGGCGTCAGCAAATGGTATTAACGCAGGCAGTTCATATTGTCGCAAACAGCTTTGCTAACCCGACAATAAATTTTTTCATAGGCTTCCATCACCAGATCAACTGTTTCCGGTCTTAAGAGATTGCTGGTTTGAAAAGAACTGGCACCGATCAAGGCTGCTAAAATATTTTGTGATGAGTTCAATTGAGCGAGCACAATCTCTGATATTGCCGTTGGTTCGGTGATGATTTGTCTGTCGGACATGATAACTCCTCCTTACTTGAGTGATGCGTCTGTGTGTTTTTTTCTTGCTTTATTATATTGATGCTGTCTTTATTTGGTGCCTGAAGTTTTGTTCTCCGGCAGTGAGCGGAGGGCTGGTTTTTGACAAATGGTCAAAAGAAAAGTAAAATAATGAGGTGTTAAGCATGTGGCCAAGGCTCGGCGTAAGCCGGGTTTTCTCATGTGCTTTACTATACTGAGTACTCTGTACTGGAAAAGGAAAAAGGGTGACTATTATGGCAGCTGTGGTAAGGGATAAGGTCCGGTTTGTGGAGACGGACGCAATGGGGGTTGTTCATCACTCTAATTATTTTCGCTGGTTTGAGATGGGGCGGGTGGAATTTTTACGTCAGGCCGGAATTACACTAAATGAATTAATCGCCGAGGGGATCGTATTTCCCATCACCGATGTGGCCTGCAAATACCGGGCTTCAGCAAGATTTGACGATGGTATCCTGATTGAAACCCAGGCTGAAAAGCTTACGGCGGTAAAGATGGTTTTCAGTTATAGAATCGTGCGTGAGGCTGACGGATTATTGCTGGCAACCGGGCGAACGCAGAATGTATTCACCGACAGCCGTGGGAAAGTCATCAGACTGCCGGCTGTGTATTGCAATAAACTAAAAGCAGTTGAGCAGGTTTAAGTCAGGCCGCCTGTCGCATCATTCAGCTGTTGAATATAATGCAGAACTGTTAGGCAGAATAACTGTGACAAGGGAGGTGGCGCAATGGGAAATCATGCGCCCATCGGTATATTTGATTCGGGGATAGGCGGTCTTACCGTGGTCAAGGAAGTACGACAGATTCTGCCGCAGGAAAATCTTATCTATTTTGGCGACACTGCCAGAGCGCCCTATGGGTCGCGGTCCCCAGCGCAAATTTTAGGCTTTATGCACCAGATTTTAACATTCTTTGCCAGGCAACAGGTTAAGATGGCGATCTTTGCCTGCAATACCATGACTGCGCTGGGCCTGGAGGAAGCGCGGCGGAACTACCCTTTTACACTGGTCGGGATGAATACCGGCGTGATGCAGGCTCTAAAGGTTAGCCGCAATAAGCAGATCGGGGTGATTGCCACCCAGGCGACCATTGCCAGCGGCGCCCATTACCGGGCCTTTCGAGCGGCTGCGCCGCTGGCCGGCATTTATCCTCAGGCTTGTCCGGCTCTGGTGCCGCTGATTGAGCAAGGGATCATCGAGGGTGAGCAAGTTGAGCAAGCGGTGTTGGCAGCGCTTGCTTCGTTGAAGGCCGCCGGAATGGATACTTTGATTTTAGGCTGTACGCACTATCCGTTTATTGAGCGGACGATTCGGGCTGTTGTCGGTCCGGCGGTACATATGGTTGATCCGGCCAGGGCTACGGCAGTGGCGGCATATGAGGCGCTGGCCGCAGCGGGACAGTTAGCCGACACTGCCCTGACCGGCAGTGTCCGGCTGTGTGTTTCAGCCGGCCTGGACCGGGTGCGGCAGATGGCAGGTCTGGTTATGGATACAGGCAATGTCGGATTTGAAGCGGTAATTTTGGCGGATGCTGCTAAAGCCTGGTGTTAAGGCTGCGGAGGAGCAGTATTACGGAAATTCATCCGGCAGCAATTGTGGGATTCTGGGTTGGTGCAGTACTAGCCCTTACAGGGTTTTTTTGGTATAATTATATTACTGGAGTTTAGCGGATGGAGGCATAGCGGTGGATTTTTTCATTGGGTTGTTGGTTGCAGCCGGGGTCGCGTCACTGGCTATTTGGCTGTATATAGTCAAGCAGGGCGATGCTGAATTTGATTTTCAGGTAAATCAGGCGACCGGTTTTGAACTGGCTGAGCGCAGTGCTGCAAGCATTACGGTTAAGTGTAAAGTACCGTTTGTGAACAAAGGGACGCAAGACGGAACAATGATGGATTGTTATACCAGGCATCTGCTGCCATATGAGCAGTATGACGGCGTAGAAGTTTATTCACGGCTGGAGCTGGAGGCAGCGCCGCGGCCTGACGGATATTTTGAGGCGGTCATTGTACCAAAAAACACCGGTCAGACTGTTGTTGTCACCGTTAAGCTGACTGCGCGCAAGGGGGGCAATATCGAGCAGGCGCTTGCACAAATGGTGGACATGCCGATTGACATTGTATATCAAATTGTAGCGCGCAGTGACTGGTATATTAGCAAAACAAGGCTGCTGATGCCGGCTGCTGATATCCGTAAGGCGGCGGGGGCGCCGGCCGGTCCGCGACAGGAGGATAGACATGGCTGAACTTGAACTGATCCCGGTGCGTACCCGGATTTTAACCGACAAAGATAACATTGTGGATATTATTGAACAGTATGCTAAGGCTGATGTCGGCCCTGACGACGTTATTTCAGTGGCGGAAAGCGTTGTGGCAATTACCCAGGGCCGGATCACCCGCCCGGAAGACCTGAAGCCAGGGCTGCTGGCCCGGGTTATGTGCCGGTTTGTGCCGCAGAAGGGCAGTTTGTCCAGCGTCTACGGAATGCAGGCCGCAATGAACATGGAAGGCGAATGGCGGTTCTTTTTTGCCATGATTGCCGGCCTGCTGGCCAAGCTGGTCGGCAAAAACGGCGTATTTTATGAATTAGCCGGTGAGCAGGCCGCGCTGATTGATGATGTTACCGGCACGATGCCGCCGTTTGATAAGCATATTGTCTTCGGCCCGGTTAATCCGGCGGGTGTGGCCGAGCAGATCAAACAGCGGCTGGGCTGCTACGGGGCAACCGTTGCTGATGTAAATGATTTAAAACGTTCGCGGATTGTGGGGATATCGGCTGGGCTTGATGCCCGGCTGTTGGCAAAAACCCTGATTGATAATCCGTTTGGCAATGCATCGCAAAAGACGCCGATTGTCATTATCAAAAATTATGCCCGGGCGCAAGCGGTGGTTGCAGGTTAAAGGTGTTGCTAAGAGGATAGAATTGTGCTATCCTCTTTAACTATTTAGCGTTATTGCCGATGCTTTGGAGAAGAGGGATAACAATGCTGCTAGGCCTTGATGTAGGCGGTACTTTTTCCGATGCGGTAGTCATTGACGGCGGTAAAGTGATGCAGTATGCAAAAACGCCGACAACCCGCAAGCAGCTTTTAACGTGCGTTGTCGGGGCGATCGACCAGGTATTGGCCGGTTTGAAGCCTGAGGATATCACCCGGGTGGCGTTGTCAACGACCATTGTCACCAATGCGATTGTTGCTGATGAAATTGAAAGCGCGGCGCTGGTCATTCTTCCCGGTCCCGGGGTGGACATTGCCGGCTTATTGCCGGTAACGCCTGTAGTGTTGCCAGGCTATATTGATCATCGCGGGCGGGAAGCCGCCGCCGTCCTGCGGCGGGAATTAGCCGCAGCAGGAGGCCGGCTGAGCGGCTATGATTTATTCGCCGTTTCCGGGAAGTTTTCCGTCCGCAATCCCGGCCACGAGCTGCAGACAGCCGCCTGGCTGCGCCAGGACTTTAAACCGCGTCATATTACAACCGGAGCGGAGCTGAGCGGCGAACTGAATTTTTGGCGGCGAACGAACAGTGCTTATTATAATGCCGCAGTATGGCCCTGCTTTAACGAATTTCTCCGTTCGGTGGAAGCCGCTCTGCGGCAGCGGGGAATTAAGGCGCCGGTTTATATTTTAAAGGCCGACGGCGGCACCCTGCCTCTGGCGGCTGCCGGAAGGTCGCCGGTGGAAGCGATTTTTACCGGCCCCGCCGCCAGTGTGCTGGGCGTCATGGCGCTGGCGCGTCCCAACGTTCCGGCAGTCTCGCTGGATATTGGCGGGACGACAACGGACATTGCCTTGTGGGAGCATGGCTTGCCGGTGTTTTCCCGGAAGGGTGCGGCGGTTAACGGGTATCCCACCGCAGTCCGGGCGTTTAAGCTAAGCTCGGTTGGGGTAGGCGGCGACAGCCATGTTCGCTGGGACGGCGATCAGCTTGCGATTGGCCCTAAACGGCTGGGGCGGGCCATGGCGCTGGGCGGACCTGAGCCCACCTTGTCGGACGCTTTAATTGTAGCCGGGCTGGCCGGGTTTGGCGATCGGCAACTGGCCGGGCAGGCGATGCGGCGGCTCGGCGGGGACAAGCTGGAACTGCGGGCGATGGCCCGGCTGGTGGTTGACCAGGCCGTTCAGCAGATTTGCCGGGGCATCGGCCGGTTGATTGCCGACTGGAGCGCTGAGCCGGTATACCGGGTTGAGGACATTGTCCAGCATGACGTATTTAAGCCTGAACTGCTGATCGGGGTAGGCGGCGCCGCCGGCGGACTGACGGCGGCAATCGCAGACCAGATGAAAATACCCTTTACGGTTCCCGCCGGCAGTCCGGTGGTGAACGCCGCCGGGGCAGCCGTTGCCCGCCCGACTTTGGCGGCCACTTTGCGGGCCGATACGGCGGCGGGCAGTTATACGGTGGCTGAAAGCGGTGTTACAGCGCCAATTCCCACCGGGCGGTTTGGTTTGAAGGAAGCCCGGGGCTTAACCGGGCAATATTTGCGGGAACGGGCCGCCAAAGCCGGCATTGCTGTTGAGGCTAGCGAAATTGTTGCAGAGGAAGAATTTAATATCGTCCGCGGCTTTCGAACCGCCGGCAAAATTCTTACTTGTAAAATACAAATAAAACCCGGTGTACTTACTGCTGTTTCCGGGTTTTCCCGGGAGGTATGGCAGGATGGATAAGCTCGGTTTGGTTTTTTTTCCGGCTTTCGACTGGGCGATTAGCCCTACCCATCCCGAACGTCAGGAGCGGCTGCTCTATACCAGAGATCAGATTGTCGAAGAAGGCCTGCTGGATTTGCCGGGAATCAGGGAGTATAAACCCCGTTTAGCCGAATATGCTGATATCAACCGGGTGCATATCGGCGTGCCTGACATCAAGGAGCTGATTAGCGCAGCTCATCTGGTGTCGGCGGGCGGAGCAATAACCGCGGCCGAAGCGGTTATGAAAAAAGAAGTTGAGCGCTCTTTTGCCCTGGTCAGGCCGCCCGGCCATCATGCGATGCGAGTGGTGCATGGTACCAGGGGATTTTGCACAGTTAATATTGAAGCAATTATGGTGGAGTATCTGCGGCGTCATTATAACCTGGGGCGGGTGGCGATTGTCGATACCGATGTTCACCACGGCGACGGGACGCAGGATATTTTTTATCATGACCCGGATACCTTGTTTGTTTCCTTTCACCAGGATGGGCGGACATTATATCCGGGTACGGGCTTTATTGAAGAACTGGGCAGCCCCAATGCCTTGGGAACAACGATGAATCTTCCCCTGCCGCCAGGCACCGGCGACGAGGGTCTGCATTATGTGCTGGATCACTTGATTTTGCCGGTGCTGGCTGATTTTAAACCGGATATTATTATCAATTCCGCCGGCCAGGATAATCATTACAGCGACCCCTTGGCCAATATGGCAATTACCGCTCAAGGATATGCCGCAATGGCGGCCAAACTGCAGGCTGATATTGCAGTGCTGGAAGGGGGCTATTCAATTGAAGATGCGCTGCCCTATGTTAATGTCGGCATTATTTTAGCAATGGCCGGTTTACCTTATACTAAAGTGGTGGAACCGGATATCGGCCGGTGTCCTGCTCAGCCGGCGGCAACTGCGGCCTATTTGAGGCAGCTTGTCGAAAACTGGCGCGGGATATGGCTGAGCAGGCATAATTTAAGCCGTCAGGAAAAAGCTAAAGCCGGGGAGTTCTGGCGGCGCAAGCGTAATATTTTTTATGATGAAAGCGGTATTAATGAACAGCAGCTCGAAACAGTAAGGCTTTGCTCCCGTTGCGCCGGCTATTGTACGATTGCCACCGAAGCCGACGGACCTGCCTTTTCTTCGGGGTTTGCGGCTATCCTGCCGCGCGCGGTTTGCCCTTCATGCCGTCAGGCCGGTCGTGATGCCGTCCTGACGGCCAGGCGGCAGGGGCGGTATCAACATTATTTTTTACAGGATAAGGACCAGGATATATTGGAAAAACTTTAGGGTAATCCCCGCAGGAGGTACGAATGGCTAGACTTGATGGACGTAAGCCCGGGCAGATGCGCCAGGTGAAAATAACGAGAAATTACTTAAAGTATCCCGAAGGATCGGTATTGATTGAGGTCGGCAATACCAAAGTCATTTGCACAGCCACGATCGAAGAGAAGGTTCCGCCTTTTTTAAAAGGGGGCGGCGAGGGCTGGATAACCGCCGAGTATTCCCTGTTGCCCCGCTCTACCCAGGTGCGCAATGCGCGTGAGGCTGCCAGGGGCAAGGTTACCGGGCGAACGCAGGAGATTCAACGGCTGATTGGGCGCTCTCTACGCAGTGTGGTTGACTTAAAAGCGCTGGGTGAACGTACTGTCTGGCTGGATTGTGATGTCATTCAGGCCGATGGCGGAACGCGGACGGCTTCGATTACCGGCGCCTTTGTCGCTTTGGTGGATGCCGTTAATTCGATTTATACCAATGTGGAAAAGCCATTTCCCGTGAAAGACTTTCTTGCTGCCGCCAGTGTGGGTATCTTAAAGGATGGTACGGTGGTGGTGGATCTGTGTTACGATGAAGATTCCCAGGCTCTTGTTGATATGAATGTTGTCATGACCGGCAGCGGGCAGTTTGTTGAAGTGCAGGGAACTGGCGAAGAACGTCCTTTCAGCCGGCGGGAGCTGGATGAACTGCTGGCCGGGGCGGATAAAGGGATTGCTGAACTTATTGATTATCAGAAAGAAATTTTGGGACAGTTGTCCTGGAAGGTGGGACGTGAGCCGTGAAGGAAATTGTAATCGCCAGTAAAAATGCCGGTAAAGTCGCCGAAATTGCGGCCGCATTGCAGCATTTGCCGGTCAGGATTGTTTCGCTGGCTGAGCTTGGCGATGTTCCGGAGGCAGTTGAAAACGGCGCTGATTTTTCTGAGAATGCTTTAATTAAGGCCAGGTTTTATGCCGCCTCTACCGGTAAAGCCTGCCTCGCTGATGATTCAGGGCTGGAAGTTGACGCCCTGGGCGGCGAGCCGGGTGTTTATTCAGCCCGGTATGCGGGAGAAACGGCTACCGATGCGCAAAACAATGCCAAATTGCTGACGAAGCTGAAGGGGGTTGCCGACGAAAAGCGTACCGCCAGATTTCGTTGTGTACTGGCCTTTGTCGATACGGATAAACAAACCATTACCGCCCAGGGCGTCTGTGAAGGCGAAATCCTGGCGGCGGCGCGCGGCGCCGGCGGGTTTGGCTATGATCCGCTGTTTTATATTCCGGCGCTCGGGCAGACGCTGGCCGAGATCAGTATTGCCGAGAAGAATACCATCAGCCACCGGGGCGCAGCTCTCCGGAATATTGCCGAGAAACTGGCAGGCTATTTGCAATGAAAATCGGTGTTGTCAGCGACAGCCATGGCGACCGGCTGGCGATTCAGAGAGCCGCCGCCGCCGCCGGACCGGTTGACTTATGGCTTCATGCCGGTGACTGCAGCCAGGATGCAAGCGCGTTTGCCGGAAACAGTACCGTGGTGGCCGTGGCGGGAAACTGTGACGGCAGGGTTCCGGCCAAGCCGGATGAATTTATTGCTTTGGCCGGCCGGAAAATTTGGCTGACCCATGGGCATCGCTATCAGGTTAAGCAAAATCATCAGGAAATTATCTGGTGGGCGCGGCGCTATGGCGTTGATATTGCCGTATTTGGCCATACCCATGTGCCACTGGTTGAAAAAACGGATGGTCTGCTGCTTGTCAATCCAGGCAGTATTGCCCAGCCGCGCCGGGCGTATCCGACCTATGCCGTTATCGAGATTTCGGCTGACGATATGACCGCCGAAATCAGGGAACTAAAGTAAAACGAAGGTATTCTCATAAGCGCCGGGAGGCGCTTGTTTTTTTCGATGAGAGCAGACCTGATTTTGGCAAAGTGTTTCGGTAAGTCGTAAACCCGGTTTGGTGCATATAATATAGCGGAAGATCACGATTCTAGGGAGTGAGGGCAGTGGAGAATCATCGTACTATTATGAGCGGTCTGGGGCGCGCCGCCGGGATCGGCAGCCGTTGTGCGGCAATCCTGATTGACGGACTGGTTTTTTTGCCGGTTGCCTATTTAACGGCAGCCATTTTGGGGAATTCCTGGTCTGATGGTTTTGCTCTTGAGGGGCTATCCCTGTATCTGACGATGCTGTTGAGCTTTGCCTATTATGTCTACTTTGAAAGTGCTATCGGCGCCACGATTGGTAAAATGATGATTGGACTGAAGGTGGTTAAGACCGACGGAAGTCCCTGTGATGTCCGGTCGTCGGCCATCCGAACAATCTGCCGGCTGATTGACGGACTGCCGTTTGCCTATTTGCTGGGGGCGGTCATGGTTTGGCTGTCGCCTGTCAATCAGCGTCTCGGCGACAGGCTGGCCGGAACAGTGGTGATTAGAAAGCAGCCCTAAAAAACTGGTTTGGGCGGCAGCAGTATTACAAAGAGCTGGCGCTGTAAGAACGCCGGCAGAACAAAAGACGGCCGGAAGCCGTCACGGGTGGTAAACGCGGGTTCAGATCCCTTATTTTGTAAACAAGGGACCTGGCCCGCGTTTTTATCGCTTTTTTGGCCTCCATAAACGGGTTGGAGTTCTTTTCGGCGGTTTTGCCTAATTATTTTGCGGAATAACCTTGTTTTTTGTGTACAAATTTATTGAATTCTTCCGACAAATATGAGATAATAAATATGGAAAAATTGGATTAATGGATTAGTCCAATTGAAAAGAGGTGGCGTTCATGATCTTACAACGGCTTGGCGTGCCAATTTATATACAGGTGAAAAATTACATTATGGAAAAGGTCAAGTCAGGAGAATTTCCCGCAGGCGGGAAAATCCCCACAGAGCGGGAACTGGCCCAAACCCTGGGGATAAGCCGCAATACAGTCAGTACGGCCTATCGGGAATTGCTGATTGAAGGTTTTTTGGAAGCCCGTCAGGGGCGGGGGACTTTTGTCCGGCAAGTGTCGGTGGATGTTGAAGACAGCACAGCCGATTACGCTGGCAGCCGCCGGGAAAGAGCTTTGAAAATCATTGATGAAGCCATGGCCAAGGTGGTTGGGCTAGGCTTTACGGTGGATCAGTTTATCGCAATTGCCGGCATCCGGGCCAAAGAAAAGGATGAAGAGGTAAAGCAGCTGCGGGTGGCGGTGATTGATCATACCAGGGAGTATATTCAGCACTATATCACGCAAATCGGTCAATTAACCAAGGTCGGTTTTGAGGCTGTGGCGACGAAAGAACTGGTAAGCGGCGCTGTTCCGGTCGAACTTTTACATGCCTGCGATCTGGTGGTTACCAATGCTGAAAATCAGGCGCTGGTAACCGGGCTGATGGGCAACAGCAGCAAAATCATGATTGTGTCAACAACGCCTAATTTAGAGGCGGTGATAAAAATGGCGCGTTTACCGGCGGGAACTACAGCCGGCATTGTCGCCAGTACGAGGGAGTTTGCTGAAACACTGGGCGATCTTATGGCCAGAACTATGCTGGAAAACGTCAGTTTTACCACCTTGCTTTACCGCGGTGAGCGGGAAATGCTACAGAATTTTATTGCGCACCATCAAGTTCTGGTGGTTGCTGAGGCGCAGGAAAGCTTAGTGCGGCAATTGGCGATGGATAATCAGGCAATCATTACTTTTTATTATGAGATTGATCAGGGCTCTTTAAATCAGCTTGTCGCCCGTTTAATTGCTTAATTTTTTGCATTTTCACAACATAGGACGGCAACCGCTGTTAAAAAACGATAAAAAAGGGGTAATCAATGATGCAACAGGAAAGAACTAAGGTGATTTTAGGCGTTATTGGCGCTGATTGTCACGCTGTCGGGAATAAAATACTGGAACATGTCATTACCGCCGCCGGCTATGAGGTGGTTAATCTTGGCGTACTGGTGCCGCAGGAAGATTTTGTGAATGCCGCAATTGAAACAGATGCCAAGGCGATTTTGGTGGCGTCACTGTATGGACATGGTGAAATTGACTGCAGGGGATTGCGCGGGCGTTGTGAAGAAGCCGGAATCGGCGATATTTTGCTGTATGTCGGCGGCAATCTGGTGGTAGGAAAAACTGATTTTCATGAAGTGAAGGAAAAGTTTTTGGAAATGGGTTATAACCGGGTGTATGAACCGGGTGTTTTACTGGAACGGGTCATTGAGGATTTGCAGCAGGATTTACAAGAAAGAGGTCTGAGCCGTGACTAATGTTCTGCTTATTGATTTCGGCAGCACGTTTACCAAACTAACGGCAGTCGATGTGGAACGGGAAATCATCCTGGGGACAGCCCGCGGGATAACCACAGTAAATACCGATATCACGATCGGTTTGAAGCAGGCGCTCAAACAGTTGTTTGAGGTTACCGGATCATTGGAATTCGCAAAGGTTCTGGGCTGTTCAAGTGCAGCCGGCGGGCTGAAAATGGTGGCGGTCGGGCTGGTGCCGGAGCTTACGGCTGAAGCCGCCAACCGGGCGGCGCTTGGTGCGGGAGCGCGCGTGCTTGGCGTATTCAGTCATGAACTCAGTGCGTATGAGATCGCGGAAATTAACCAGCTAAATCCGGATATTATTTTGCTGGCAGGCGGAACAGATGGCGGCAACCGGCTGGTAATTTTACATAATGCAGCGCTACTGAAAGATCTGGGCAAAGATATTCCGATCATTGTTGCCGGCAACAAATCGGTTACCCCTGAGGTTGTCGGCATTTTATCAACGACAATGTCTCAGGTTGCACCAACCGCCAATGTGATGCCCAGGCTGAATGAACTGAACATTGAGCCGGCCAGGCAGACCATTAGAAAGATATTCCTGCAGCGAATTGTCGAGGCCAAGGGCTTGCATAAGGCCAATGAATTGGTGGACCGCTTGGTTATGCCAACGCCGGCGGCTGTTTTAAAAGCGGCGGAATTGCTAAGCACCGGGACAAATAAAGAACCCGGCGCCGGCGAGCTGATGGTCGTGGATATTGGCGGAGCTACCACTGATATTTACTCGATTGCCGCCGGTCAGCCGACGACAAATGCCGTATTGCGCGGACTGCCGGAACCATTTGGCAAACGGACGGTCGAAGGCGACCTGGGCATGCGCTATAGTGCGGCGGCTCTGTTGCAGGCGGCCGGGCCGGGGCTGATTGCCGGCTTCGCCCAAACCACTGAAGCCGAGGTTGTGGAGTATATCGAACGTGTGGCGGCCAATATCGATCATTTGCCGCAGACGGAGCGAGAACTGAGACTGGAAGCGGCGATGGGCCGGGCTTGTACCAAACTGGGCGCCGACCGGCATGCCGGCCGCCTGGAGATGGTGTATTCGGTGCTGGGGCGGGTTTGCGTGCAGGAAGGGAAGGATTTAAGTGACGTACAAACGGTCATCGGTACAGGCGGCGTGATCATCAATCATAACCGGCCGGAGGAAATCCTGGCGGGTATTCTCTATGACAGCGCCGATTCACCGGTATTAAAGCCTAAGCACCCTGCGTTTGCGGTTGATCAGGATTATATTTTAGCGTCAATGGGGTTATTGTGTGAGGATTATCCTGAGGTGGCAGTGAGAATGATGAAAAAATATATCGTGCGGAGGAATCACCATGGAACTTAAAAATAAGAAATGGACCCATGACCAATTTTATGCCATTCGCGGCGAGGTGCTTAATCAGTGGCCGACCGGCGCTGCGGTTGATTTTGCTGAAGCTGTCAAATATCACGAAAATATTCCGGCGAAAAAACATTTTGCCAAACAGCTGGTGAAAGCAAAAAAAAATGGCCGGACGTTAACGCAGCCACGGGCGGGAGTGGCGTTAATCAACGAGCATATTAATCTGCTTAATTTTCTGCGCACTGAAGGCGAGGCTGATTTGCTGCCAACGACCATTGACAGCTATACCCGTCAAAATCAATATGCCGAAGCTGAAAATGGCATTGAGGAGAGCAAGCGGGCCGGGCGTTCCCTATTAAACGGCTTCCCGGCGGTAAACCACGGCGTGGCCGGGGTTCGCAAAGTAATTGAGAGCGTTAATGGGCCGCTGCAGGTCCGGCATGGCACGCCTGACGCCAGGCTGCTAGGTGAAATTACCTTGGCCGGAGGCTATACCGCTTATGAAGGCGGTGGAATTTCCTACAATATTCCTTATGCCAAGAGTGTATCGCTGGAAAAGACCATTTATGACTGGCAATATTGCGACAGGCTTGTTGGTATTTACGCCGAGCATGGCATTGAAATTAACCGTGAGCCGTTCGGGCCGCTTACCGGTACGCTGGTTCCGCCAAGCGTTTCTCATGCTGTTGCTATTATTGAAGGCATTTTGGCGGCCGAGCAAGGGGTTAAGAATATTACGCTGGGCTATGGGCAATGCGGCAATTTGTTTCAGGACATTGCGGCAATTAAAGCATTGGAACAACTGGCGGAGGAATATCTGAACAATCACGGCTATCCTGATTGCGTTCTGACTACGGTGTTTCATCAATGGATGGGAGGGTTCCCGCAGGATGAAGCCAAAGCTTTCGGGGTGATTTCCTGGGGAGCCGCCGCGGCCGCTTTGGCCAAGGCGACCAAGGTAATTGTGAAAACGCCGCATGAAGCATTGGGCATCCCGACCAAAGAGGCGAACGCCCAGGGCCTTAAGACTACCCGCCAGCTGATTAACATGCTGGCTGATCAGCCATTCCCGCTGAGCATTGAGGTGCAGAGTGAGATAGATATTATCAAAGCCGAAACCCGCTGCATTTTAGACAAGGTTTATGAACTGGGCAACGGCGACTTTGCGCAGGGAACAGTGGCCGCCTTTGCCGCTGGCGTTCTTGATGTTCCGTTTGCGCCAAGCCGGTACACGCTGAATAAGATTCTGCCGGCCCGTGATAATCACGGAGCTGTCCGGCTATTTGATATCGGAAATTTGCCTTTTACTCAGGATATCATTGACTTCCATCAGGCAAAAATGAATGAGCGGGCCAAAGCCGAAGGCCGTAACGCCAGCTTTCAAATGGTCATTGACGACATTTACGCCATTTCCAAAGGCCGGCTGGTAGGCCGACCACACTAAACAGGTAGGGGTTAAAAATATTTCGAGGGAGCTGTTCAATGATGAAAATTGTTGATGTTGTTTGTTCACGGGGTTTAACCGGGTTTTATTTTGACGATCAACGGGCCATTAAGGCCAATGCGGTTCACGATGGCTTTACCTATCAGGGACTTCCTGTGACGCCGGGGTTTACCAATGTCCGCCAAGCCGGTGAAGCAGTTTCGGTAATGCTGGTGCTGGAGGATGGGCAGGTGGCTTACGGGGATTGCGCTGCGGTGCAATACAGCGGCGCGGGCGGACGAGACCCGCTGTTTCTGGCGGATGATTTTATACCGCTGATTGAGACGGATATCAAAGCAAAGCTGGTTGGACGGGAACTCAGCTCCTTTCGGGAACTGGCTGAGGATATTGACAGCATGACTGACGGTAAAACCGGTCGGCTCATTCATACTGCGTTGCGTTATGGCGTAACGCAGGCTATTCTGGATGCTGTGGCCAAGGCTAAGAAAAAAATGATGTGCGAAGTGCTGGCCGAAGAATACGGCGTTACGGTCAGCGACCGTGAAATTCCTGTATTTACCCAGAGCGGCGATGACCGTTATAACAATGCGGATAAAATGATTATCAAACAAGCCCGGGTGCTGCCGCATGCGCTAATAAATAATGTCGGGGAAAAACTTGGCGGCAATGGCGAGAAGCTTCTGGAATATATTACCTGGCTAAAAAACCGCATTTTCGCTCTCAGGACACAAGACAGTTATTTGCCGACCCTGCATATTGATGTATACGGAACGTTCGGCATTGCCTTTGAGAATGATATTGACCGGATGGTGCCGTATTTCCGGAAACTGGAGCAGGCGGCTGCGCCGCTTAAATTGCGCATTGAAGGACCGGTCGACGTTGAGGAGCGCGATCAGCAGATTGCTGTCTTGAGCCAAATTACGTCCAGACTGCATGACGAGAAGATTAACGTGGAAATTGTGGCTGACGAATGGTGCAACACCCTTGAAGATATCAAACTGTTCGCCGATCACCGCGCCGGCGATATGCTGCAAATCAAGACCCCGGATCTGGGCGGCATCAACAATATTATTGAGGCGGTACTATACTGCAAGGCCAAAGGCGTTGGCGCTTATCAGGGCGGCACTTGCAATGAAACCGACCGGTCGGCCCAGGTTTGCGTGCATGTCGCGATGGCGGCGAAGCCGGATCAAATACTGGCTAAACCCGGGATGGGCGTTGATGAAGGCTTAATGATCGTTTATAATGAAATGAACCGCATTCTTGCTTTGCGCAAGGCGCGCAAGGTGTAAATCAGGCGGCTGCCGGAGGAATAAAAATGAAATCAATGATGCTTGAGCAGTTAATGTATGCCAGTTATTTTGCTCCACGCGGCCGCAACCGGATGTATGTGCTGGGGCAGCAAATCAGTGAACGCTATTTGTCGCCCCTGGACCGGTTGATTGGGGTAATTGGCGATGCGGGGGCCGGAAAATCCTCGCTGATCAAAGGCATGTTTCCCGGTCTGGAACTAACGAATGATGACGACGGCGTCAATGTACGGCCGCTGCCGTTGCTAAAGAATATTGATAAAGGTTTTTTCAGCAGCCATACTTATCATGTGGATGTGCGATTTGAGTCGGCGTTTACCCAGATCTATGTTCTGGCCGATGCCGTCAAGCGGGCGATTGGTCAGAATAAACGGGTCATTGTCGAACATTTTGATTTGTTATATCCGGCGTTGGGTGAAAATGCCGATGTTCTCATTGGCGTTGGCGGCGATGTTATTGTGGTGCGGCCAACCGTATTCGGGCCGCTGCCGCAGGAAATTATTGATGTGGTAACCAAGACGCTGCGGTACCGTAAGATGGCGCATACTGCCGAAGACCTGACCTCCCGGATTTTATTGCACGAGTATGGCGCTGTTTTGCCGTTTGGCCACCGTGATGTACATAATGGATTTGTTTTGGAGTATCCGCTGGCGATTGAAGCCGACCTGCGTCAGGTTGAAAAAAAAGTACTTGATTTCATCAATGAGGAACTGGCTGTGTGTTATGTGGATGAAGGTCATATCCGCTTTGGCGACGTCGTTTGGGGCTGCTCGGGGCCGCGAACGCATGTCGGCAACACCGGGGATATTGAGAATTTCCGGATTATTCCGGAATATAAATATGATCCTAAAACCAACAGTTATTTGATTATCGGGGTGGTCGGGCCGCAAGCCGACAATCTGGATGGATTCGCCGGGCTGAGTTACGCGGCGACCATTTAAGCGAGCAGGTAAAGAATCCGGCATGCGTAATTTACAGATGGTCAGAGGAGGTACTTGATGAGTGGGTTGAAGACTGCCCGGGCGGGGACGCTGGAATCGGGCGATATCATGATCACCGTTGCGCCCGGTGCAAGCGGCAGCGGCATTGTTATTGCGCTGGACAGTATTGTATTGGCGCAGTATGGACGGGCGATACGCAATACAATCAAGGAGGTTGTTTCCCGCCAGGAAATAACCGATATTTATATCAAAGCGGTGGACCGGGGCGCGCTGGATTGCACAATTGCCGCCAGGCTGCTGGCGGCTCTTAGCCGCGCCGGAGTAATTCTGAAAGGAGAATTGCTCTGATGGAACTGCGCAGAAGTATGCTGTTTATTCCGGGCAACAGCCCGGCTATGCTGCAAAACGGCGATGTATTCGGGGCAGATTCGGTCATTTTGGATCTGGAAGATGCCGTTGCCCCGCAGGAAAAAGATGCGGCCCGTCTGCTGGTAGCCCAGGCTTTAACCTATGTAGACTATGGAGCGGCCGAAACGGTTGTCAGGATGAATCCGCTGGACACTTTCGGCGGTGAGGATATTAAAGTTATTGTTCCCCGCCGGCCTGACGCCTTGATGGCGCCAAAAGTTGAAACCGCACAGGACATACAAAAAATTGCAGCTATGGTTGCGGCGGCTGAGCAACCGGGTCAGAAGCCGGTGCGCATCATTGCCCTGCTGGAAACGCCGCAGGGGATTTATGAGGCTTATGCGATTGCCAAGGCTCATCCCCGCGTGGCGGCTCTGGCGCTGGGGGCGGAGGATTACAGCGCCGCTTTGGGCGTCCAAAGAACCAAAGAGGGCAGTGAAATATTTACGGCTCGCTCGCTGCTGGTAAACGCCGCCGCCGCCGCCGGAATTCAGGCGATTGATACGCCGTTTACCGACGCCAATGATGAAGAAGGCTTGCGTCAGGACACGGCGGCAGCCAAGCAATTTGGCTTTAAAGGCAAGCTGGCCATCAATCCCCGGCAGGTTGAGGTTATCCATCGCGTTTATCACCCGGCCAAAGCCGACATTGAATGGGCGGAGCAGGTTGTGGCGGCTTTAGCCAAAGCGGAGGCTGAAGGTTCAGGGGTGGCCTCGCTGAACGGAAAAATGGTGGATGCGCCAATTGTCAGCCGGGCCCGGCAGATTCTGTTTTTGGCCCGGCTGCTGAAAGTGCGAAAGGAGCTGGCGGAGTGATTAATGCTGTGGGACGGGAAATTCCCGAAAGGATTAGAGGTTATGCCGAGGCAATTCCCTTTGCCGGTGCTTTTGCAACAAATCCGTCGATGCGGCGTCAGGCGCCGGCGGTAAAGAAAATCCGGCCGGGCGAAAGCAAGCTGCTCGGCAGCCTGGAAGAAGCCTTTGCCAAAATTCCGGTTACCAATGGTATGACGCTGTCTTTTCACCATCATTTCCGTAATGGCGACAAATTGGTCAATATGGTATTGGATATAGCGGCGAGGCTTGGTCTGCGGGATCTCAAAATAGCGTTGAGTTCGGTTTTTCCGGTGCATGCGCCAATGATCGGGCATATGAAAACGGGCGTGGTAACCGCGCTGGATACCAACTATATGTCCGGTCCGGTAGCGCAGGCCGTTTCCCGGGGAATTCTTGAGAACGCCGTGGTGCTCAGAACGCATGGCGGACGGGCCAGAGCCATTGAATGCGGACAGTTAACCATTGATGTTGCCTTTATTGCCGCTCCGGCGGCCGATGATTACGGTAATCTTAACGGCGTACAGGGCCCTGCCGCTTGCGGGTCGCTGGGTTATGCTTTTCCGGATGCCGAATTTGCCGCGCATGTGGTTGCGGTAACCGATTATTTGGCGGACTACCCGTTAAGTCCGGCGGCAATAGAACAAACCAAGGTCGACTATGTGGTAAAAGTGGATCAGGTTGGGGATCCGGCCGGCATTGTATCCGGTACGACCAAAATCACCAAAGATCCGGTTGGCTTGAAAATTGCCGCCGGAGCCGCGCAAGTGATTAACGCCGCCGGTTTAATTCAAAACGGATTTTCATTTCAGACCGGTGCGGGGGGAGCTTCCCTGGCTACTGCTCATTTTGTCCGCCGTATAATGGAGGAGCAAAACATCAGCGGCAGTTTTGTCCTGGGCGGAATTACCGGCTATATGGTAGAAATGCTGGAATGCGGCTTATTTAAAAAGCTGCTGGACGTCCAGGGGTTTGATCTTGCGGCGGTCCGTTCCATAGCCGCCAATCCCAATCATCGGGAGATCAGCGCCGGTTTTTATGCCAGTCCGTTTAATAATGGCTGCGCTGTCAATAAACTGGATGCAGTAATTTTAGGAGCAACCGAAATTGATATTGATTTTAATGTTAATGTTGCTACCGGCTCGGACGGCGTCATTATGGGCGGTTCAGGCGGGCATGCCGATGCCGCCGCCGGTGCAAAAGTAGCCATTGTTGCGGCCAATTTACTGCGGGGACGGTTGCCGATTATTGTGGATAAGGTGCATACGGTGACCACGCCTGGAGAAACTATTGATGTATTGGTAACCGAACGCGGTATTGCCGTAAACCCGGCGAGAACCGACTTGCAGGAAAAACTGGCGAGCGCCGGATTGCCGGTAAAGGATATTCATGAATTAAAATTGCTGGCTGAAGCAATTGCCGGTGTTCCGGATCAACTGATTACCGGCGATAAAGTCATTGCGGTAGTCGAATACCGGGACGGGACAGTCATTGATGTTATACGTCAGGTGGAGGCGTAACGGGATGCAATGGGGCAGTGTGGAAGAACGGGTCATTGATCTTCGGAATGAGCGGCAGGTTGCGGTTGTCAGGGCGTTTTTAGCAAAGTTTGATTTGACTTTTTCCACCCGCCTGGATTACACGATCGGTTTTTTTCAGGCTGGGGAAATGATTGCAACAGGGTCACTGGCCGGAGAAGTGTTAAGAAATATTGCTGTTGATGAGTCCCGGCAAGGCGAAGGGTTGACTGCGGCTGTTGTGAGCAATCTCATAAGTGAAGCCGGCCGGCGCGGTATTTTTCATTATTTTATTTTTACGAAACCAGCCAAGGCGCACTTATTCAGCGCCCTGGGTTTCACTGAAGTCGGCCGCGCCGAGCCATTTGCCGTTTTGCTGGAATCCGGCCTGGGCTCAATTGATGGGTATTGCCGGGAAATGAAAACACAGATCGCCGCTTTGCCGGAAGGCAGCCGGGCCGGTCTGGTGATGAACTGCAATCCGTTTACTCTGGGGCATCAGGCCGTGGTCGCCAAAGCCGCCGCCGAAAATGCCGGTGTAATCGTTATGGCGGTAAGCGAAGACCAGTCAGTCTTTCCGTTCGATGTCCGTTTTCGTCTGATGAAGGAAGGGCTGGCCGGGTTCAATCATGTCGCGGTTATTCCCGGCGGTAAATATATGGTGTCGGCGGCGACTTTTCCGGGCTATTTCATGAAAGAGGATGAAACCCTGCCGGCGCAGACGCAGCTTGATGCCAGGATATTTGGCGCCAGGATTGCCCCGGCTCTTGGCATTACCAGCCGTTATGTGGGCAATGAACCGTACTGCCAGACAACCAATGCCTATAATAGCGCTCTGACGGAAATATTGCCGGAGTACGGCATTGCGGTTAAAATCATGGACAGGCTGGCGATTGGCGGTCTGGCTGTCAGTGCATCGCGGATCCGTCAGCTGATTGCTGAAAACAACTGGGTTGAAATTCAACGGCTGGTTCCGGCGACAACTTATCAATATTTAAAGTCGCCGGAAGCTGCGCCAATCATTGACAAGGTTATACATAATAATCGGCGGAATTGATTTGAATATTCAAACAATTGGTGTGAGCCATATGGGCAATCCGAGCAGTAATCGAAAATATAATATAGCCGGAGAAGCCAGTAAAATCAAGGGCTGGCTCTATAGCCGGCTTTTTGTGATTTATTGAGCAAAGTGGTTGTCAACCGAAACCAATTGTGCTATTATTGTGAATATAAATGCATACATAATACTACACAACTAGGAGGGTTTGCATGCGTACAATTGAGGTCGGGCAAATTACTCAGGCCATAGCAAAAATGTGTATGGAAGCTTGCTATTATTTGCCTGAGGATGTTTACAACGCTCTGGTGGAAGGCCAGAAGAACGAAGAATCGCCACTGGGAAAAGATGTGATTGGTCAAATAATTAAAAATGCTGATATTGCTAGGAATGAAGACAGACCGATCTGCCAAGACACTGGTATGACGGTTATTTTCATGGAAATAGGACAAGATGTGCATTTTGTCGGCGGCGATCTGATGGACGCGGTTAATGCCGGTGTCGCCAAAGGGTATACCGAAGGCTATCTGCGAAAGTCGGTAGTAGCTGAGCCGCTGTTTGACCGTAAAAACACGACGAATAATACTCCGGCGGTATTGCATTCCTGTATTGTGCCTGGCGACAAAGTGAAAATTAAATTGGCGCCTAAAGGCTTTGGCAGTGAAAACAAAAGTGAATTAAAAATGCTGGTTCCAGCTGATGGCGTTGCCGGGGTAAAGAAGGTTGTACTTGATACCATTCTTCACGCTGGTGAAAATCCATGTCCGCCGATTGTTGTTGGCGTGGGTATTGGCGGTACGATGGAGAAGGCGGCGATTTTATCGAAAAAAGCCCTGCTGCGCTCAATTACTGTCCGTAATGAACACCCCGAGTATGCGAAGCTGGAACAAGAGTTACTGGAATTAATCAATAAAACCGGCATCGGGCCGCAACTGGGCGGGACGACAACCGCTCTGGCCGTTAACGTTGAATGGTATCCAACCCATATTGCCGGTTTGCCTGTTTCCGTAAATATTAGCTGTCATGCCACACGGCATGCTGAAGCAGAGTTATAAGGAGGTGTAAAGCAATGTCAGAAAAAATTCGTATTACTACTCCGTTGACCGAGGCGCAGGCCCGCAAGCTGAAAGCCGGCGACAGCGTACTGATCAGCGGTACTATTTTCAGCGCTCGTGATGCAGCGCACAAAACCATGGTGGAAGCACTGGAACGCGGTGAAAAACTGCCGGTTGACTGGCAAAACCAGATTGTTTATTATCTTGGGCCAACACCTGCAAAACCAGGCAATCCGATCGGCTCAGCCGGCCCTACCACTTCCGGCCGCATGGATGCTTATACGCCGAAGATGCTGGAACAAGGCATTAAAGGCATGATTGGCAAGGGTTCCCGCAAGCCCGAAGTTATTGAAGCGATGAAAAAGCATGGCACGGTATATATGGCCGCTGTCGGCGGGGCGGCAGCCTTGATTTCCAAATGTATTAAGAAATATGAAGTACTGGCATATCCGGAACTTGGACCGGAAGCTGTAGCTGCACTTGAGGTTGAGGATTTCCCGGCGATTGTGGTTATTGATACTGAAGGCAACAGTTATTACGAAGAGGGGCAAAAGCCTTATCGTCGCTTGTAAAATCATGGATCGTTTTTGGCTAAGTTTGTGAAATTTTAGTCAACCCTAACCGCAAAAGGTTACCCAAATATACAGGAGGTTAAAGCATGAGCAACACTGATTTTTATCTTCGCCGTCTTCATTCGATATCCGGTATTGCGCCAATCGGGGTTTTCCTGCTGGAGCACATTTTTACCATATCCACAGTAATCGCAGGCCCGGGGGTATTTGACGCAGCAGTAGCCAAGCTGGCGGCAATTCCTCACGCCCTGCTGCTTACTCTGGAGATTTGTTTTATCGCCATACCACTTCTGTTTCATGGTATTTATGGCGCTTATATTGCAATGCAGGCCAAGAATAATGTCAGCGACTATGGTTATTTGCGTAACCGTCAGTTCTGGCTGCAAAGAATGTCGGCCTGGTATACTTTTGTCTATTTGATTTGGCATGTGGGTTATCTTCGTATCGTGGTGAAAGGCGGAGGCACTCCGATCAGCTATGCCTTTTTGCATGATTATTTAAGCAATCCAATTGTCTTTGTTCTTTATGCTATCGGCTTGGTAGCCGCTATTTATCATTTCACCAACGGTCTTTTCACATTCTGTATTACTTGGGGCATTGCGGTTGGACCACGCGCTCAGGGCATAGTAAACAAAGCGGCCTGGGGACTGTTTGTAGTTCTGTCTGGTGTTGGTCTGTTCGCTCTTACACACTACATCGCATAACATAGTCTGTATAGAAAAGCTTTCTGTAAATATTAGTTTAAGGAGAGAACCCGAGTGAAAAAAAGAATTATTGTTGTAGGCGGCGGTTTAGCCGGCTTAATGGCTACTATGAAGATCTGTGAGGCTGGTGGCCAAGTAGATATCTTTTCTCTTTGTCCTGTAAAGCGCTCCCACTCGGTTTGCGCGCAGGGCGGCATGAATGCCTGCATGAATACAAAAGGTCAGAATGACACGATTTATGAACATTTTGATGATACTGTGTATGGCGGCGACTTTTTGGGCGATCAGACGGCAATTAAGGGTATGATTGATACTGCGCCCAAGCTTGTTGAAATGTTTGACCGGATGGGTGTAACCTTTACCCGTACTGCTGAAGGGGCAATCGATTTGCGTAACTTTGGCGGGCAGAAAAATAAGCGGACGGTTTTCTCCGGTGCGACTACCGGCCAGCAATTGCTGTATGCGCTTGACGAACAAGTGCGGATGTGGGAAACCAAAGGCGCAGTCAAGAAATACGAGTTTTGGGAGTTTCTCAAAATTATTAAAAACAACATTGGCGAATGCCGCGGTATTGTAGCGCAAAACATGAATTCTATGGAAATCGAAGCTTTTGCCGGTGATGCGGTAATTATCGCTACCGGCGGCCTTGGTTTGATCTTTGGCAAAAGCACCAACTCAACCATCTGTACCGGGGCTGCAGCTTCAGTTGTTTATCAGCAGGGCGCCTTCCTTGGCAACAGTGAATTCATTCAGATCCACCCAACAGCCATTCCCGGCGACGATAAAAACCGCTTAATGTCAGAGTCGGCCCGCGGTGAAGGTGGACGAGTCTGGACGTATAAAGACGGTCAGCCCTGGTACTTCCTGGAGGAAAAATATCCTGCCTATGGCAACCTGGTGCCGCGCGATATTGCTGCCCGTGAAATTTTTGACGTATGTGTAAGGCAGAAATTGGGCGTAAATGGCGAAAACCAAGTGTATCTTGATTTGTCGCATATTGACAGTGATTATTTGGACCGAAAACTGGGCGGTATTCTGGAAATTTACGAAGAGTTTGTCGGTGATGATCCCCGTAAAGTGCCAATGAGAATTTTCCCCGGCGTTCATTATTCCATGGGCGGCATCTGGGTTGACCGCACGCACAGAACGAATATTCCGGGATTGCTTGCTTCCGGTGAGTGCGATCATCAATATCATGGCGCTAACCGCCTGGGCGCGAATTCTTTATTATCGGCTGCTTATTCAGGTACAGTATCAGGTCCCAGCGCGATGAAATGGGCTGCAACCGAGCAAAAAGGCCCGGCTTTAACTGAGGCTGACCTGGCTGCCGCTAAAAAAGCTGAGGTTGAGCGTTTTGAAAAGCTGCTGGCAATGAGCGGATCGGAAAATGCCTTTCAGCTGCATAAAGAACTGGGCGATGTAATGCTGGAAAACGTTACAATTGTTCGCGAAAACGCCAGACTTGCCGAAACTGACGTGAAATTGCAGGAAATACTGAAACGCTGGGACGATATCGGCGTTAATGATAAAGGGCGCTGGGCCAATCAGGAAGTAATGTTTACCAGGCAATTACGGGATATGATCATTTATGCCCGGGTTATTACACTTGCCGCTCTGAATCGTAATGAAAGCCGCGGCGCTCATTATAAGCCTGAGTTCCCGACCCGTAATGACGAAGAATGGCTGAAAACAACCAAAGCTTTATTCAATCCCGAGACAAATGGTCCGGTATTTGAATACGAGCCAGTTGATATCTCTCACATCAAACCTCGTCCTCGCCGTTATGATGTTGTTAAGGAGGCTAAGTAATCAATATGGCTACACAAAAAACAGTTCATTTTATCATAGAAAGGCAGGATTCTCCCAACAGTGCACCTTATATTGAGGAGTTTGTCCTTCCTTATCGTCCGTCCATGAATGTAGTTTCTTCCCTGATGGAAATTCAAAAAAATCCTGTCACCAAAGACGGCAAAAAAACGACTGCAGTCGTTTGGGAATGTAACTGCCTGGAAAAAGTCTGCGGAGCCTGCATGATGCTCATCAACGGCAAAGCCCAGCAAGCCTGCGCAGCGCTGATTGACCATCTGGAGCAGCCCATCCGCCTTGCTCCGGCCCGTACTTTCCCGGTCGTAAGGGATTTAGCGATTGACCGTACCGTAATGTTTGAAAGCTTAAAAAGAGTTCAGGCCTGGGTATCTGTCGACGGCAGCTGGCCGGTTGGCCCTGCGCCGCGTCAAAACCCGAAAACCGCTACTACAGCTTATGAAATTTCCCGCTGCATGACTTGCGGCTGCTGCATGCATGCCTGCCCTAACGTAAATTCGGGCTCCGACTTCATTGGGCCGGCTCCGCTTGGTCAGGCGCATCTCTTTAATCTTCACCCGATTGGTGAATATAATAAAGAAGAGCGTATTGAAGCAATTACGGCAAAAGGCGGTATCGGCAGCTGCGGCAACAGCCAGAATTGCGTACAGGCTTGTCCGAAAGATATTAAGCTTACCGAATATATTGCCAGGCTTAACCGGGATGTCAATAAACAAGCGTTAAAAAATATATTTAATAAATAGCTTTAAAATTACTGGGCTGGATTTGTTCGGCTCAGTAATTTTTTTAGTTTGGTGGTAAAGGCTAAGCGGATTGCGCATATTGGTACAAAAAAAGACTATCCCTCATAGGAACAGTCTAAATAATTCATACTTGCTGGACGATTTGCATATCAAAGACAATAAAAAAGCCCCGCAATAAACACCTCTGCGGAGTCCTGATTTCAATGGCGCGCCTGGCACGATTCGAACGTGCGACACACGGCTTAGAAGGCCGTTGCTCTATCCAGCTGAGCTACAGGCGCATTTTTATGGAGCGGGTGATGGGAATCGAACCCACGTGACTAGCTTGGAAGGCTAGGGCTCTACCATTGAGCTACACCCGCAAAAACTGGTCGGAGCGGCAGGATTCGAACCTGCGACCCCCTGGTCCCAAGCCAGGTACTCTACCAAACTGAGCCACGCCCCGTTGACCACAAAATACATTATACTAATTTTTCGATTATATGTCAACTATTATTCACACAGCTTTTAGGCCCTAGAATCTTGTCAGCCTAGCCTTAACTGATATCATCATCCTCTGTTTTTTGCGTAAGAGGCTTTGCCGCCGCTGGTTGGATGTTGTATTCGGCAAGGGGACTAATCAAAACATTGTCTTGCCATATTTGATAACCGTAAATTACAGCTGCATGCAGCAGGGTGATGGGCAGTGATAAAAATGGGGATATGTTGAAATCAAGTATCCCCCTACTTGGTAAAAAGTAACCCAGGATAAAAAAATTGAAGACCACATCCAATATTGTATTGGTAATCATATACAGCCAGAAGCGTCTATATGCAAGCTTAAAGACCCATACTGTTAATACAGGCATAATTCCATAAAAGAACGGTAGAACTTGACTAAACGGATATGTTGTTTCGCGAATAGCCCAAATCCCTAACCCAATTCCAATGTCGTTAATTATGGTAGCCAACACAACAGAAAACATGGCAACCGACAGCCAGCGTTTAACCTCTTCTTTCTTCATGAAAAAAAGTGTTAACCAAGGAACTAAAGTTAATGACCACATGATAAAACTATTACTCATTGAAAATCACCCCTAACGTATTGGTGAGATTAGCTTTGCTCACATTTTGAATAATATACGGGAAAGGGGGGGCATGGACAATAAATTAGAAAGAAAGGCAGGACTATTGAATGATAGCCTGCCTTTTTTTCTGGGGAATTTCCGGTGTGCCGCCTTTAATGTTCTTAAATGAGATCGTTGTGGTCAGAGCGGGTATGTCCATGTTCGTGATGATGATTGCACTCCAGGTTCGGGTTGTAGGTCAGGGTACCTGCAAGATAAGCCGTTGCGGCTGTATCCGCTTGGCCGGTGACGCCGCCAAAAATTTGAATCCCATTTTCCTTCAGCGTATTTTTCGCACAGCCGCCGATCCCGCCGCAAATCAGTACAGAAGCCTTCTGCTGTTTGAGCATTTCAGCCAAAGCCGCATGTCCGTCTCCGGTGGCGGATATGATTTTGCAGCCGGTAATTTTACCCTCGTTTGTAGCGTAGAGCTTAAAGGCTTTGCTTTTGCCGAAATGCTGAAATACCGCTCCTGCTTCATAAGGTATTGCAATTATCATTTTTTGTCCTCCTGTATTTTACTTTTCATATGGGTCTTTCCAGAGCGGTATCCACACCTGCAGCCTCCGCTATGATTGCCGTAAAGGCTATAATTGCCGCCGGCAATGTGCAGCTTCCTGCTATGTATCACACATTCAGCTAATTTTATACGGGCGCTATTGTAAATTGCCTGTGCTGTAGTGCGGGCAACCTCCATCTGTTTTGCGCATTCCGCCTGCGTAAGTCCCTCCAGGTCAATCAGGCGAAGGCTTTCAAACTCATCTACCGTCATCACAATGAGAGGTTCTCCGTTGTCATTGCCATCCAGTGGGCCGAAATGCCGCTGCTTTGGCATACAGCACACCCGCCTGCATTTTTGCGGTCTTGGCATAGCCTCAGCTCCCTTTTTACCATTATTGGCATATGCCATTTATTTATTATACTCCATTACCGGCATATGTCAATAATTAAATTGATACTTGGCAAACCAGTTAGAATAGTTGTTTTTACATGATCGAGACGGCGAATTATAGCTATCGGAATAACGATGCGGCCTCGAAAATGCCGACCACCGCTGCAGAAAAGTAAACCATAGGCCGGTGACAAGGACAAACTGAGATGCGTATCCTTATTCCCGGGGTGTTCATAGGATAGTATTGACGCTAAAGTGGTGGGGCTTTCGGTTAATATACAATGAAAGGGGCAGTACTCTGGAGGAGGCTGATTAATGATCGATGTTAAGGAAACATATTTAACGTTTGGTGATATGGTACCACAAAGCGTTGTCAAAATGATTATTATCCATCATGTGGGTGATCTACCCAGGGATGTAGCTGCTGCGGAAATTCACCAATGGCATCTGGATCGGGGGTGGTCCGGTATTGGCTATCATTATGTTATCCGGCGTGACGGGTCAATTGAACGGGGACGCCCGGAGGAGTATATTGGTTCTCATACTTATGGTTACAATACCGGGTCAATTGGCATAAATCTTGCGGGAAATATGGAAATTATGACGCCGGCGAAAGCGCAGATCGAAAGCGCAGCTATGTTAATTGCCGATGTTTGCAACCGATATGATTTAACGCCTGATTCGAAAACAGTGCTTGGGCACCGGGATTTGACCAGCACAGCGTGTCCCGGGAAGAACTTATATGAGCAATTGCAGACAATTCGCGGCAAAGCCGTCTGGTACCAGCACAATGGATCAGGCGAAGAAGTTTAAAAGAAAGGCGTGAAATATTTACCGGTTTAAACAGGCGGTAATTGCCACGGAATAGAGCGTAAGGGTGGATGCGTTTGTTTGCTTATACTGGACTTTGAATCAGGCTAACATTTAGGCAATGAGGATGATTTAGATAAAGTGATCGATTTTTAGCAACAAAAAACTGTTGAAGTAATGTTAAAGAAAACTTAATTTCTGTGAATAAATCGACGATAATAATAGTAGAAGCTATGTAATTAAATTATGTTAAGGGAGGATTGAACTATGATAGCTAAAGTCAGCGGCATTTATCGTCCAATGTTTAAAACAAATGATCAAAAGCATTTAGATGATAGAAAACAAAAGGGATCAAGGTGCTCTTTTAAAGATTTACTAGCTGGAGTTCTAAAGAAATCCTCTATTGAAAAAGTTTGATTTGAGGTGCTAGTATTCGGCCAAGTCGAAAGCTATAGGCTGTAATTGCGCGGGCTTTTTCGCCCAGCAAGGCGCAAGAGCCGCGCATATCGGCCATGTAAGGCGACGATAAAGACGGTTTGTACCGAGCGCAGCGAAGGCAGATCCCGTTGTTGCCCTTATGCTGTTATGGCCAAGCTGGACGGGAAATATCGCGTCAAGAACACTGTGGATTGGGGCTTGGTGGACGATTAGGTTGACAGTAATTATAAAATATACTATACTAAATAGGTATTAATTAAATGACTCCGTAGCTCAGCTGGATAGAGCGTTTGACTACGAATCAAAAGGTCGGGGGTTCGAATCCCTCCGGGGTCGCCATAGATATATCAAGGGTTTACGGGCATTTTCGTAAAGCCTTTTTTTTCGTTTTCAGAGCAGTTTTACAACAACCGTACAACAACGCGGCGGCAACTGCATTTTCTAAACGGTCAATGAAGTGGTGTTTCATGGTCGATGGGGGCAGCCGGAAACGATGCATTGAGCCATGAGGCGATTTTTTCCTGGCCGCCGGATATCCTGTGGGTGTAGACATTGAGCAGCATATGGGTTGTGCTGTGGCCCAGCCGGTACTGGGCGTCCTTGATGCTGACGCCGTTGGCCGAGAGCCGGCTGGCGTGGTCGTGCCGGAGTTTATGAAACGTGATGTCGATGCCGGCCGCTTTGGCCAGGCATTTGAATTGTTTGGACCAACTGCGCGGGTCCTGCAGGTTGCCGCAGGGGCCGGGGAATACCAGGTCATTGTCTTCCCAGACTTGGCCGCCGGCTTTGCAGGCGGCGATAGCGGCCGTCTGACGCTCCCGGTGCTGTTTTATCTGCAGCATGGTGACTGCCGGCAGCGGCAGGACGCGCTGGCGGGCGGGAGTTTTGGTGTCGTCAAGCTCCAGGCCGTTGTCGGTGATGATGAGGGCCCGCTGGATGCTGACGCTGTCGGTGGTAAAATTGAAGTCTATCCACTTCAATCCCAACAGTTCGGAGCGGCTGACGCCGGTGGCCCATTCCAGGGACAGGGCGGTATACATTGCCGCGTCGGCCCCGGCTGCCGTAAACAGGTGCGTCCACTCTGCGCTGCTTAACGGCACAAACTCTTTGCGCCGCTTTTTGGGCAGGGACACGGTTTTGAAGGGCAGCCGGTGGAGGATATCCTCGTAAAAAGCTTTGTTCAGGGCAATGCGCAGGACGGTAAAGGCCAGTTCGGCCAGGCGCGGCCCGCCGCCATTGTCCTTGATGGCGTTGACCATTTGTTGAATATCAATCCCCCTGAGTTTTTGCAGTTTGATGTTACCGAGCTGCGGCAGAATGTGGTTATTGACAACCGAGCGATAGCCGATGTAGGTATTGCCCCGGACGCTGGCCCTGGCGTAGACGGTCAGCCATTTTTCCACCCACTGGCCGACGGTGACTTTGCCGGCGTCGATGTAGACCGGCCCTTTGCTCTGTTCGAGCAGGGCGTCTCTTTTTTGCTGCACTTCCCCTTTGGTCTTGCCGTAGCAATATTTACGGACGGGTTTGCCGGTCGCGTTGTCGCGGCCGATGATGACGGCCGTCATCCACAGGCCGTCTTTGCGCTTGCAAATGGTTCCTTCGCCATTGGCCCGCTTGGCCATGGTGCACACACCACCCTTGTTCTTGTCGGTGGCAAGGGCGGCTGCACGCTGTTGTTGTATAACCCGTTGCCACCGCATGCGGTTTGCAACGAATTACAGGCGCAGCCTAGCTGTGCTTGGCAGTCAGGCCGGAAGGGGCAGGGAGCTCTTTGTTTTTAGCAAGGAGCTCCATTTTTTTCTGCAGCGCTTCCTGCTTGGTTGGGCCATAGGCGTAATGCCGGATGGTTTTACCGGTCGCAGGGGCGCGGCTGCAGACGGCAGCCACCCGGCGGCCGTCCTGACGTCTATAGATACTGCCTTTGCCATAGTTGCCTGTTTTCATATCACACACCTCCTTTGCTGGCTGATTGCTCCGGATTGCGGCAGGGCCTGTCCCCTACGGCGGCGTCCCGGAGGCATGCAGGCGGAAAGCCTCATGCGCCATGTTCACACACCATCCTTTTCCCTTGAACCACAGGCGGCCGCCACCCGGCCGCCTGTTTTTTACCTCCGGCGCTTGCCGCCGGGATAGAGCAGTTTTCGTATCCACCGGTCAACCAGGGACGACTTTGTCCTTGTCTTCGGCCTTTAAGGCCGCCACAATCTTTTCAATGACGGCCCGCTCGGCCGGCGGCAGGCCGGCAATGTCGCGGGCCAGGTCGGTGACGTCGGCCGGCAGCGCCAGCACGCCGGCATCGACGCCGAGTAAGTGGTCGGTCGAGACTTTCAGAATGACGGCCAGCTTGACCAGCGTTTCGCCGTCCGGCTCGGTCCGTCCCCGCTCCCAGCCGGCCACGGTGGACTGATTGCCGGCGCCGATCAGTTCCGACAGGGAGGCCTGGGACAGGTGGAGCCGTTCGCGGGCGGCGCGGATGCGCTTTCCTATTTCTTTGCTCATGTTTTTTCACACACCATCACATTTGATTTGCACACACTATCAAAAGAGCTGCTACCCACATTGTAATTGTTAAAGTGCGATTTGTAAATATAAAAGTGAGAAATGTATTGAAAAATTATCAAAGGGCTGCTATGATTATTACATAATGCAATATTAAATTGCGTTAATTCACTGGGGGGAGAGATGTTCTATGACAAACACCAAGCTGGTGGTCACGGTCAAGGAGTTTGCGGCCATGACCGGCATTGGTCAGAACCGGGTGCGGGAGTTTTGCTACCTGCCGGATTTTCCGGCGTCCAAGGAGGGGAACCGTTTTATTATTCATGTGGAGGCCGCCAATGAGTGGCTGCGGCGGCGGGCCAGCGCCAAGACGGGCGTGAATACGGCCGGTCTGAAACGTATCCTGCCGTGAAGCCGGGACGCCGGGACCAGGGGTTTCACCGGTGGATGTGGGCGGGACCGTGAATTACATTGTCGAGCTCAACGGGTTCTACGCCAGCCTCCTGACGCGGCCGCTGTCGAGCGAGGCCCAGGCGCTGTGGGGCGTGCTGATGCACCTGTTCAACCGGGCCGGCTGGCCGCCGCGGCTGACGGTGGCCGCCAGCACGCTGCTGGGGTTTCTGGGCTACAGCTACACGACGCTGTCCAGGGCCCGCGGCGAGCTGGTGGCGGCCGGGCTGCTCATTCATACGCCCCGCCCCGGCCGGTCAGCGCCTTGGTATGAACTGCAGTCAATTCAGAGGAAACCTGTGGATAAATCTGTTGATAACCCTGTGGATAAGCCGCGCCTGTCGCTGGTGAGGTTTTTTTGCCAACCATAGTGGTTGGCAAGCCGGTTGGCAAAGTGGGGTTTGTCAACCATTATGATTGGCAACCCGGTTACATTAACTAAACGTAAACTTATGTATAAACGTAAACCAAACATAGTAGTAGGGCCGGTGAAGATGTGCATAACAAGGGGGAGGGAGGCATTGAACAAGGTCTTTCTGGTGGGAAGATTGTCCCGGGAGCTGGATATGCGGGTTACCGTGAGCGGCAAGGCGGTCTGCTCCTTTTCGCTGACGGTGGCGTTTAGGACCAGGGTGCGCGAGGAAACCGACGCCATTGACTGCGTGGCCTGGGATGCGCTGGCCGAGCAGATTGCCCAGGAGGGCGGGGACGGCCGCCGGGTGGCGATTGAGGGCCGGCTGCACAGCCGGCAGCGGGAAGGTGCGGACGGTCAGCGGCGGAAGGTGACCGAGGTGGTGGTCCGGGACATTGAGTTTCTGGACAAGCCCGGATAATGGCGCGGCGGCGGCGTTTCTCCTTCCCCTCCCGGTTCACGGGAGGGGCCAGGGGTGGGCCCGTTAACCAAGGAGCCGGGGCGACGCTCCGCGGCAGCGGTGGTGGACGTCCGCTAATGTCCGGTTTATGTCCAGCGCAGCGGTAGCCCGGCGAAGCGGACCCAACGGGCGGGCGTGGACATAAAAGCCATTAGCGGATGGCCGCCTCCCCTTCCCTGGCAGGGAAGGGTTAGGGATGGGTGGCCGTCGCCCCGGTGCCCCGGCAGGCCGGCGGCGAGTGTCAGGGAGCGGCGGGCCTGCTCCCCGGAGGCCGCCGAGTAGCCGCCCGGCAGGATACGGCTCTAAGCGCCAGCGGTGGCCGGCCGGGAGCGGATGAGGAAAGTGGAGCGGCAGCGGAACGCCGCAAGCAGCGGACGGACGGCCATAGAGCGGTAGCCGTCTTGCCGGCACTGAGCGGAGCAGCCCGAGGACGGCCGGCGGAAGACGCGCCAGCGGCTGCAGCGCCGCCCGCAGGGATGCGGAGCGGGCTTGGGGGCCGGTTATTCTGCCTGGCGGCAGAGGGGTGCAATCCAATCATACGCTAAAGAGGTGGAAAAGGATATGAAAATTGTCATCGACCCCGGCCATTCCGGCCCGCTGGAGCCGGGAGCCTGCGCCGGCGGCGTACGGGAGTGCGACGTGGTGCTGGCCATTGCCGGGCTGCTGGCCGAACGGCTGGAGGATGAGGGACACGCAATATGGCTGACCCGGACGGGCGATATTGCCACCGGCGACCTGGGCTTTCGGGCAGCGCTGGCCAACGCCCAGGGCGCGGACGTGTTTGTCAGCATTCACGCCAACAGCGCCGCCAGCCCTGCTGCCCAGGGTACGGAGGTCTATCATTATCCGGGCAGCAGCGAAGGCAAACGGCTGGCGGCCC
>NZ_FNHB01000016.1 GCF_900104455.1 Dendrosporobacter quercicolus | reverse complement strand
CGGTCCGGCCGGACCGGACATACTTAGCGCCGATGCTGACGCTCATTTCATACCCTTCCGGCATGCTGCCCGGCGCTATGACAAATTTCAGCTTGATGGCCGTCGCCTGGCTCAGGTCCCGGGCAATCTCCGGCGATACTTCCAGCAGCATGCCGGTTGAGGAGATGTCAAGGCCTTTGCCCCGGCATTTGACATTCTTTCCGGGGGCCGCATACTGGATGGCAACATCGTAATTGACCAAATACCGCCGGCCTGTCTGCTGGCTTTGAATCAGCCGCGAAAGGTCCGCCTCAGCCGCATTGCCGCCGGCCCGCCTTCTGTCCACATTGCTGCGCAGTCCCTCTTTGTCAGGCACCTGGGACAGCAGTCTGCGGTCAGGCCTGGGCGCAAGCAGTATATCCTCTTTTTCCTGTTTCACTTCCTGCTTAACGATCTTTTTCACAGTCCATTTACCTGCCGTTTCTCACTGCTGCAATAGCAGTTGTGATTTTGCTTTAGTTGCGGCTGCGCAAACTTAGTGATTTCTTGCGGTTGTTTTGGGAATAGCCGTCGGTTAAATAATCGGACAGGCGGCCAACCTTAAATTTGGATGGATCGGTGTCGGCTTTGGCTGCATTCGCTGTCAGCAGCAAATCGACGGCCATTGCAGTGTAGGCAATGTTGTCGCCCATATGCAGGACCAGGATGGCGCCTTTTTTCACTTCACCCTTACTTGTATAGATTTCCCCTGTTATTGTATTGATCAGCTGAGAAACGCTTTCGGCCTTATAATCATATGTACTGCCGGAACCGGAAATGATATAATCGTAACCGGTTGCAAACAGCGCCTCAAACCCCATTTTGCTGACAGCCAGTGTAGGCGGCCGGAAAAACCTGGTCAACGCCGGCTTGCCATTGACAACCACATCTCCCGCCACAGCCCGCAATTTGCGAAATGAGGTGGCCAGATCCTGTATATATTCAGACTTATCCTGCGTTATTGTCTGCTTGCCTGTTACCGGGTCACGAACCACCATCGGCTGGTGCTTATCGGAATGGCTGCCGATCTCATGACCCTCCATGGCAATTGCCCGAAGCAAATTAGGGTTGTTCAACACATTGTTGGTCACAATAAAGAAGGCTGCCGTTGCCTGATGCTTGCGCAGGACATACAGCAGTTTGTTGATCGCCGCATCGGTCCCCCAATCGTCAAAGGTAAGAAAAATCACCTTGTCTTCCGTATGGATCAGACCGCTCGTATCCAGACGCCGGGCTTCCATCTTGGAAAAGCCCAGCATCCGGTCCTCATAAGTAACATCCCGGTTTCCGATATAGCGCTTGGAAGCTTCAGCCAGAAACCGGCCCTGCCCGGCATCGCCAGGCCCTTCATGCCTTAGCTCCGGTACAATCCTGGACAGATCAGCGGGATACCGGTAAATATATTGCGTTTGATTAAGAATGTCGCCAACCGGTTTCAGGATATATTGTGAATCATTCGCCGGATTATTGGCCGGCTGATCAAACGAAGTCGCATAGGCAATATTATCGATTTTACGCTGCTTAATCATTCCCAGCAAATCGCCAACCAGCTGGTCATTGGTATAATAATCCATTCTAAAATGGACAATCTGCCCGCGGGCCAGAGAAAACACCGCCTTGCCAAAAATTTCCCCCATCACCTGATCAGCCGAAGCATAATCCTTATGCCTGCTCTGCACAACATTGACCGACTGTCCAATGAGTTTACAACCCTCAGCTGAAACGGCAAGTTTTGTAGTCTCTGTTACAGCGCCCCAGGGCTGCTTGATCAGCTGAGTTGCAACGCCAAACTGCTCTCGCAGCATCCTGCGTCCCCGCTCAATCGTTTGCCGGGTTTCAGCTGCCGTTTCACCCTCCTTCGGCCTGATTGCCAGACCTACTTCATGGCCATTGGCAGTAATTCGCCGCACTGCGCCCGGATAGCGCTGCATTTCTACTTCCATGACAAAAAAGGTCGCTTTAATTCCTAAATCCTGTAGTTTCCCAAGTACGTCATTGACGACTGCTTCATTGGCTAATCCGCCAAAGGTAAAGGCCAGCGCCGGTTCCGTCGTCGAAATAACCTTGATTTCCCCGGCAGGCGCAAGCTCAGCCGCATAAGCCTTGCGGACAGACAATATTGCCGCCGCCTGTTCCTTTAGCCTTGTTACTGCTGTTGCCAAAAAAGACCGGCCAGCTGCTGCTTGCTGCTTGCCACTTTGCCTCAGGCCCATCTGCCGGGCTTTTGGGGCATTACTTTCGTTTAAAAATTCTTCGACATAGACGGTGGTGTAACTGGCCTTAGCCAAAGCGGCCAAAAACCTTTCCAGCGTCTCAACAAGCTCCTTGCCGCTCAGCTGGGCCGGTTCCGGCAGTTCCTTTAAGCCCGGCTGTTTATCAACTGCCGGCCGTAAATCGGTTTTGCCCGGTTCAGCAGCAACTGCTTCGTCCGGAGCGCTCAGCTGAACCGATACAATACTGCCCGGTTTAAGGCCGCCGACCAAGGCCTCTGCCGCCTGCCGGGAATTGATTTCCTCGATAGGAACAAAAAGATCGCTTTTTACCACGCCGTTAAAGCCGGAAGCCCGCGCGGCCTGCAATACTTGTTCCGTATAGCTTGTGTCATTGCACTTTAAAAGATTGGGCTCTTGGTCGGTCGTCACCTTGATGATTTTTTGTGAACGGCAGAAATCTTTGATCAACCTTTCCACAGGCAATTTTTCCATTTGGGGCATACCGGAAAAACTATAGGTTTCAATCTTTGCGCCGGCTTGTTTAATATTGACAACAGTCTGCGGGTCTTCAGCAGCCTGCAGGCCGTCGACAAAAAAAGTTGCCCTCACCTCGTATTTTTCCAGTAAATCCAAAATTCGCTGAATGGTCACGCGGTCGGATAAGCCGTCAAACGTCAGGGCAATATGCCGCTGTCCGGTAGTTCGTCCGGCAACGACAACTGCCTTCTCCGGCCTGTTCTTCAGTTGTTCCAGGGCCTGGGCGACCTCCGCATCGGCATTATAGGCGCTTTCTATATCAGTAATATTGCGATAATCGCCGCCGGTCTGCACTGTAAGAAAATCCGGGGAGAAAAACACCGCCGCCAGACAAGCACAGCCAATAAAAACCAGCGCTAAAACCAGTTTTTTGGTTGTCACATCCAATCCCCCTTAACCCTTAAAGACTCCAATAGGAATAAACCTTTTCTTCCAGGCTTGTTTGCAAAAATATATTTTTGATATCAATTACGACACGTTTAGTTAAATGCGGCGGCTTGAACATATTTGCCAGATCAGCCGGCCGCAGCGCTTTGAATTGTTGATGAGCTACCAAAAACACCAGGCAATCGGCCTCTCTGACTTCTTGGATATCAATAATCTCTCCGTCGAATTCTTTTCTTAATTCCATTTGATCGGCAACCGGGTCCACGACCTTTACTTTAACGCCATATTCCGCCAGCTGCCTGCAAACGTCAACAGCTTTTGAATTGCGCAGATCCGGACAGTTTTCTTTATATGTAATACCCATGACATAAAGGTTGGCCTGCTTTATATGAATTTCGGCCTGAATCAGTTTTTTAATAATCTGCGCTGTTATATAAGCCGCCATATCATCATTGATTCTTCGTCCGGCGGCAATAATCTGCGAGTGATACCCCAGCAGCTCCGCCTGGTAAATAAAATAATACGGATCAACCCCGATGCAATGACCGCCGACCAGTCCCGGATAAAACCCCAGGGCGTTCCATTTGGTATTCATGGCATCAATGACATCGTTTGTACTGATCCCCATACGGTCAAACGCCATTGCCAGCTCATTCATAAAGGCAATATTGATATCTCTTTGTGCGTTTTCAGCCAGCTTTGCCGCTTCCGCCACCTTAATGCTTGACGCCTTATACACACCGGCGGCAATAATCAGCTCGTAAACAGCCGCAATGGCCTCCACTGTCGCTGCGTCCGTCCCGGCGACAATCTTCCGGATATTCTCCAGTCTATGCACCTGGTCGCCGGGATTAATTCGTTCCGGTGAATAGCCGATGTTAAAGTCTTTTCCGCAAATCAGACCTGATTCTCTTTCTAAGACCGGCGTGCATATTTCTTCAGTAACCCCCGGATATACGGTGGATTCGAAAACCACAATACTGCCCGGGGTTAAATTTTGCCCGATCATTTCACTGGCCTTGATGACAGCCGCCAAATCCGGTGTTTTATCGCCATTGATCGGTGTCGGCACAGCAACGATAATCATTTTTGCTTCTTTTAACCTGGCCGGGTTTGCGGTAAATTCCAATGTCGTATGCTGTAGCTTCTCATTGCCAACTTCATTGGTCGGGTCAATCCCCCGCCGGTAAAGATCAATTTTTGCCTCATTAATATCAAAGCCCAGTGTTTTGACTTTTCCTGCAAAGGCGACAGCGACCGGCAATCCTACATAACCAAGACCTACTACCGCCACAAAAGCTTCTTTTGCTTGTATTTGTTTAAAACATTCCATCTGTATGCCAGTTCACCTACTTGTTCATTTAAAAATACCGAGTCAGACGGCTCCACCAGGTTTCCGCCTTTTCGCCGGAAATTTTATCGGTCTGGTCGTAATACTCTATTCCGGCGATAAAGTTTTCAGCAACCGTATAGTCCACGCCCAGGCCGTAGCCTTTAAAGCCCTGCATTCCTTTTCCCGCGCCATTCATACCGTGGATAATATAAGTATGTCGGGGCTGATTGTAATATTTGGCAAATATCCCATATGTACCAGGCCGCCAGGACTTTAAATCACCATAGTTAAAACTAAGTACATAGCCGCTGCCGTCTCCTTTGCCATCCTTCCGGCGGGCGTCCAAAGCCATGGCTCCGAGACTAAAATTACTGAAATAATAATTTCCCCCAAGTGTCCGGATTGTATTTTTCAGGCCGTCTGTCCGGTAGTGATAAACGCCGGCTTCCACGTCATAATCATAATCATGATAACGAGCAGTTGCGATCACCGTCTCTTTGCTATCGTCAGTTTGCCCATAAGCCGCTGTATAGTCCACCGGTCCGCTAAACTCGGTGCGAACACCGTCAAAAACACTGTCATAAATATTTCCTTCAGCCATCAGATACCCGAAGGATCCCGCCCTAACCGCCGCTTGTCCCAATGTACCGGCTGCATACAGACGGGAAAGCTTGAAGTCGTTATTGTAATTTACTAAACTGGTTCTGCCTTCCAGCATCCCATGGACGCGCCAATCCTGGGCGATTGCCGCATCAGCGCCAAGGCGAATGCGAATTCCCGATGAATCCCGTTGCCCGGGGCCGCGGTCGGAAGCATAATGATAACGCACTTCACCGTCGATATTCACTTTGTTATCCAGTTGCTGACGGCGATCACCAATCTGCGCCAATTGATCAACAATCTCTGAATAGTTTTCCTGCTCAGCATAGCCGGAAGAAACGGCTGCCTGTTGCCCGGTGCTGTTACTGCTCTCACTACCCGTTAACCGCCGCCCAGCCGCGGCATCATTCCTAAGCAGCGTCTTTTCACTGGACTCGCCGGCAATCCCCGCAACTTCATTCATGATGATTTTTGTGGTAAGTTGGGCGATTTCATAGGCAAACTCTGCTTTGGCTTCTTCAAGATTCAGATTTTGGTCGCTGATGATCCTTGTTGTCATTCGCGCCATTTCATAGGCAAATTCCTTTTTTCGTCCTTCCGGCAATATTGGCATAACCTTTGCTGTTGTTTGCGCCGCAGCATAAGCAAACCGGGCTTTAAAGCCGGCAACATCCGGACTTGAAAAAGAAACTATTTGGGCTGTGATCTGCGCCATCTCATAGGAAAATTGAACATTAAAACTCTCATTTTTGTCAGCCTGCGCCATTGCCGGCTGACGGCTGCTTCGGCTCGCGCCCACCGGCTCAGGGGAAGCATAAGCCACCTTATTCTTGCCTAAGCCGTTCACCGTAGATACGCCGATGACTGTTACCAAAACAAACAGTACTCTTGCAAATTTTTTCACTGCATGATTCACCCGCCCTCACAAACTGCACCATCAATAGCGGTACCGGCTATCTCGATACTCTAACAACTCTCAAGTGGGAAAAAGCCGCATCGACCGAATCAAATCACTGCTGGTTTAAGTTCTGTTCCAATTGGACGCAGATGATCTGTATTGAGTAAAAAAAACTGCCAGGTTGCAATTGCAACCTGGCAATCCTATACAATGTACGTAGACCCATGGTTTTGCGTCCTTATCTTTCAATAAGTTTGCTGGTTTATTTTACCTATTCAAATAATATGGAACTCCTAATTATTACCAAAATAGAAACTGCTGCCAAAATTATTTTAACAGAATTAGCTAATAATTTAAAGCAGTTAATTTATAATAAATTTTTTCGCTGCTCGCATCATAGGCTCTGTCCTGCTGAACTTTTACCAATTGCGATACCTCCACCATACAACCGCGCCCGCCAGGCAGATGCCGATCAGAATACCGGTCAGAAGGGTGAGAAAATTTTCAAAACCCCAGTCTATGCGAAATGACATATAGACCGCCAGCATGGTCGTGGCTATCAGTGTCAATTTGCCCCATTTCGTCATAACCAATCGCAGACGCTAACGTTTTGTTCGCGCCTACTGCACACCTCCTTTCTATAATTTAATTATAGTCTGATTTTATTATTTATAAATACCTCTAATTAAATAAATTATTGTATTTAAGATAAAATGTCCATAATGGCGGGCTATTCATCAAGCGCCTCACGGCGTAATGTGTTGCGGCAGCTGACGTAACAGTGCTGAAACATTTACTTTTTCTTTCTGACTGGTATAATTTACAACTAAAATAAACTGGGAAAGGAGCAGTAAGATTCCATTGTGAAGCAGAATTAGAGGGAAATTCTCGATTGATGAGAATCTCCCTCTAATTAAAATCAGACTGTTGCGCGGTTTACAGGTCAAAGGCTGCCGAAAGCGTAATGGTTAATTCAATTCCTTTATAACGATTTTTCCCGTCTTGGGCCAAAGTGTATTTCCCACTGGTACTGCCAGGCAGATCGACATAGTTTCCTTGCGTTAAATCAAAATAACTTAACGTAGCAAGATAAATTGGGAATTTTCGACCTGCAAAAAAGCCTCCGGCAAAAAAGCGGTTTGGCTTTCGGTGTAAAATTACGCTCACTTAACGCAGGTAAACCAAACCATCGCACCATCAAGATGAAGATTGACTGTTTGATATAATCCGTTGAGTCTGCTGTTTAAACTTTCCGCTGTCTCAAAAGGAGGCGTAAACCACCCTTTTTTAGCTAAAAAAGAAGTAACTAAAAAATCAGTTGCTTTTGATTGTCCGCAAATATAACAACAGGCTAAAAAACTGCCGCCTTTTTTCAAAACACGATATGTTTCCAAAAAAGCCTGATCTTTATCCGGAAAAGCATGGAAGCCATTCATGCTCAACACAGTATCAAACGCCTCATCCTTAAATGGCATATGCCCCACATCCCCCTGCAGGAAAGCGATATTGGCAACATGACCGAGGCGTTTTTTTGCCTGTTCCAGCATATCCTCACTGTAATCCAGGCAAGTGATTGAAGCAGCCGGCAAAGCTTTATATTTTTCCCAGGTCAACGCTGCCGTACCTGCCGGAACATCCAATAAACTGCCGGAAAAGTCAGCAGGAATGTACGCAAGAAGACGGGCTGCGATATCCCGGTCATCAGTTCCGCCCCAAAATAAATGGCTATACAGTCTGCTCCACCAGGTTCTCTGTGTTAATACATCATCATAAATGCTTTTAGATTTTCGATAAGCTGTAATAATTTTATCACTCATGTTTTGACCCTCATACATATAAATAATCCGTGATTCAAAGACCTGTTTATCTCGTGTCGTATAAGGTACCTACCCGCTATTATAGCGTATTGGGAAACAGAAAGGAACCGATAAATTCCTTGTCAAAATACGTATGTTCTTTTGGCGTAAAACTGTGAAAAAGATTTACGGCCCGGACGGAGGTCATTTATCGTCTGCTTGACAAATCAAGGATCTGTTTTATAGTTTGGCCTGATATATTCTCGAACTAGCGCCCCAGGGGTGATAGCCTTGCGCAACATAGTTAAAGCCGTAGTGTTCATAGTACCTACATGGTCAGTACAAAGATATAAACTGCTGTAGCCCCTTTCTTTGCAATCTATTTTGCTGCGGTCGATAAGCAGCGAGCCGTAAGAGTGGCCGCGGTAATCCTCCTCAATATACAAAGCGCACAACCAGGGATATAAATCCATTCTGCTGATAAAATCATTTGTAACCAGCCCGGCGCCGCCGATGATTTTTTCTTTGTCATAGAGCAGGTACCATTGCGGCAGCGGAGAGTTCGAGTCAAGACAGCTTAATATACAATCCTCATATACCATACTGCTATCTTCGGTTGCCCAACGCTTGCAAAAGTATTCAATTGCCGCTTGTGCATGATGAAGCTGCTCTCGTATTGAAACGATAGTCATGTTGTTTTCTCCCCTTAAATTCCTGTTAATCTGCGTGTTATATAAATCATTAACTGCTATTATACCTTAATAAAAAGCAAACATTAACTACTTCCTTAAGCGTTCTAGTATCAACAAGCCACTTTTTAAAAAATTGTTGATGCCCTAAATAGTTAACTTCCAAGCCCGGCTTTATATTCCCAATATACTCGGGAGCATTCACGATCTCCCGGCCAGCAATAAAGCCAGCCCAGTATTCGCCTCAAACAAGGCCATTCGGTAGAATATTAACTGTTATACAAAGCTGTTGACTGTTATATTGTTTATATGCAAAAATTGGTTTTATAAATTTAAACGATAACACAAGTACCAAATATCGACAAAGGAGACGGTTTATTTTATGACTAGAAAAGCATTCAATGCCTCCGGTGCTGTTGCCGTAGGCCCATACTCTCACGCAGTGGAATCCGGAGATTCGATTTATTTTTCAGGACAAACCCCAATTGATCCCAGTACTGGAAAATTAACAGCAGGCAGCATTGAGGCTCAGACGGAACAATGTTTTAGAAACCTTTTTAATGTTTTAGCAGCTACCGGTTTAACGCCCGACAATATCGTCAAAGTCAACGTCTTTCTGACGAACATGGAAAATTTCGCAGCAATGAACGAAATCTATACAAAACAGTTTTCAGCGCCCTATCCAGCCCGCACTACCATCGGCGTAGCAGCTCTTCCTCTTGGTGCACAAATTGAAATAGAGATGATAGCGCGTAAATCCGATTAGCATCTTGACAAAAAAAGCCCCGGCCGAGCCGGGGCCAATAATCGCCTCCGTCACGACTGGGGAAACTCACCACTGCCTTGGCTAAATACTCGAACACTCTATCACCCATTGCTATTCCCCCTTAATTTTATTCTTCCGCTTTGTATGATCTCGTCAACGTCCAGTAATACTAAACATGAAGATTGGCATCAACTCATAAAAAGGAGTGGATTTGTATGGGAAAACCAATTAAACCTGGCACAGACAATAAACCTGCTGGAACCTATGTTGAAGTTGGCTCGCATGGCGACCGGGTGTCTAATGCCCGGGAAGTAAAAATTGATCCCGGTGACAAGCTTCCGCCTACGCAGGAAAAAGGTCATGGCTGGAAAAAGAAATAGTCATTTTAAAACCCGCTGTCTGTAACAGTGGGTTTTAAAATTCTCTTCGTTTTCGCCTAAGCATCAGCGCTAAAAAAGATTTATTTGAATCCACTTCAACATATCGCATACCGTCTTCTTTTCCGACTTTCTCCATTTGACTGTCTAGCTTATTGTCATAACTTAATATGCTCTGGCCGTATTGCTGCAAGAAGTCGGCAGCTTTGTACGTCAGCTTTTGCGCCTGTACGAAGTATTTTAAACGTGCTAAACTGGTGATGTAAACAAAAAAGGATCGTGAGCCTGTGAGAATCATCATCTCCCCCGCCAAGAAAATGAATACCGACACCGACAGTCTGCCCTATGAGAGCCTGCCGCGGTTTTTGAGCGAAGCGAAAAAGCTGCTGCAGTGCTTGCAAGGCATGGACTATGCCGGGCTGAAATCGTTGTGGCGCTGCAATGCTGCCATCGCCACACACAATTACGAACGTCTGCGAAAGATGGATTTGCAGCGCAGCCTGTCCCCCGCTATTCTGGCCTTTGAGGGCCTTCAGTACCAGTACATGGCTCCCGGTGTTTTTGAGGACAGCCAGTTTGCCTACAGCAACGAGCATCTGCGTATCCTATCGGGCTTCTACGGTTTATTGCGCCCCTTTGACGGGGTAATGCCCTATCGGCTGGAAATGCAGGCAAAGCTGTCCGCGGACGGTCGGAAAAACCTCTATGCCTTCTGGGGAGATAAGCTGGCGCGGCAGCTTTGTTCGGAGACCGGCTTTATTCTGAATCTGGCTTCCAAGGAGTACAGCAAAGCCGTTTCAGTGCATTTGCCGGAAACTGTCCGCTTTCTTTCCTGTACCTTCGGAGAGGGAAAAGAAGGCAAGGTCATCGAAAAGGGCACCCTGTGCAAGATGGCCCGTGGCGAAATGGTGCGCTGGCTGGCTGAACATCATATAACGGATCCGGAGGACATTAAAGGCTTCGATCGCTTGGGCTATACATACTGTGAAGAGCTTTCCAATTATACTAATTTTGTGTTTATAAAAGGAGGAACCAAAGATGCTGCAATCCGGTAGCAAAGCGCCTGATTTTACTCTGTCCGACCAGAACGGCAACACTGTGTCCCTGTCTGATTTCCGGGGTAAGAAGGTAGTGCTCTATTTTTACTCCAAGGATAACACCCCCGGCTGCACCCGCCAGGCCTGCGCCTTTGCCGGAGCTTATGAAGCGTTCAAGAACCACAATGTGGTGGTCGTCGGTGTGAGCAAGGACAGTGTCGCTTCGCACCGGAAGTTCGTTGAGAAGCATAACCTGCCTTTCATCCTGCTCTCCGATCCGGAGCTGGTTGTGATCCAAGCCTATGACGTGTGGCAGGAAAAAAAGCTTTACGGCAAGGTGAGTATGGGCGTAGTTCGCTCCACCTATATTATTGATGAGGACGGCGTGATCGAAAAGGCAATGCCCAAGGTCAAGCCCGACACTAACGCCGCCGAGATTTTGGCGTATTTGCCGGCGAAATAAGGCCGGGAATAATCATGAACGAACGGCAGGAACAAAGCCTGTGGACGTAAGCAACCCGCTGGAAAATCCGCTTGGACGCTCTTACAATCTCCCGCTGCTTTCAATGTGGCACAGTAGCGGCGGCCAAGGGCAAAGGGATGCCAAAAAGCTGGGACTTGATGCGGCAAGAACTCCCACGAATAAAACGCCAGGGATAGAATCTGTTCCTATGTAAATAATTTATTTTACTATTTTTGATTCAAAACAAAGAAAAAAGATTCCGCAAAGCAAAACCTCGCTAGAAACATACACATGTACTATATAAAACCTCATAATTAAAAACAACTCCTAACAAAACAGAATACTTTGTCATTCAGAAACAAGGGTGGGTCTTGGCATATAAAGAGAGCGGTATGCTTTCCAAATATTTATAAATCAAAATACATATAGCTATCGATTTCATCCAACAGCAGTGCATAGCAATTTTCCAGCAAAAAAGCCTTCCAGCAAAATCGCTGGAAGGCTTGATTTACTTATGGTGCGCCCGGCAGGAATCGAACCTGCGCTCCCGGTTCCGGAGACCGGTGCTCTATCCCCTGAGCTACGGGCGCGTATCAGTAACAAAAAATATTATATCATAATAAAGTAGTTATGTCTAATAAAATTTATTAAATTTATTTGTTAAAAACATCCGGTTATTTCGAGACCGCCGGTTGCTGGCAATTGGGGCAATTCTTCCACTCACGCTTAAGTTCACAGCCGCAGAATTCACATTTGGGCTGCATCGTATGCCCGCAATAAGGACAAAGCTTATAATCGGTCTTTACCTTACTGGCGCACATTGGGCAGCAAACGGTCTCTTCAACCACAACGGTAGCCTCAACGTCAATGGTCTTTTCAGCATTGTCCCGCTGTGGCTTGACCACAGGCTGACGCCGGCCCAGGATCAGATACAAAGGCAGAAACACGATTAACATCGCAATCGTTCCGGCTGCCCATAAAAGCACCATAGTGGTGGTATGACCGCGTTTTTTGGCATCATTGTATACCCAGATTCCGGCCAACAACGGAATCAAAAGACTAAGTGTTCCCATAGACTGTCCTCCGTGACAAATATAGTTATATTATAAGCTTTCGGCTATCAATAAGCAACCAAACAATTGACTGTGTAAGCAACTGTCCCGGCGGCTATTCCAACAAAATTCCCTGCTTACGCAATTCTTCCTCAATACTGGCCAGAACTTTTTCATTGGGGACTTCAATTGTATGCAAATGAGTACCGCTGGTGACAATAGACAACGGTTTCGCACCGCTCTCAGCCAGCCTGACTAAAAACTCATCTAATTCCCGCCGGGAACGCAGCATCAAATTTGCTCTTATTTCGCCGTATAGGGGATGTTCAACAATCACATCCCGGATTTTGCCGCCATGATCAATAATGATCGCCAGTTCTTGCTCCAATTCATCGCGCTCATGCCGGCAGGCAATCGTTGCGGAAATAGCAGTTGTTAAGTCAGCCGGTATGATATACCCCTGCGGCGTTGCATAAACTGCGACTCCGGAAGCGCGGATAATGGCAATATCGCCAACAATAATTTGCCTGCTGACCCCTAATTCCCGCGCCAAAACCGTCCCCGTCAACGGTTTGTCGGCTGCCTTTAATTTCGCCAGCAAAAGCGCCCGGCGTTCTTGTGTTTCCATGCCTGTCATCCTTCCCGGCCGCAGATTCAAGCAGCCAATATCACTTCATTTCAGGCAATAGAATCGACACGATTGTTCCTTGATCTACTACACTGTTTATTTCTATTTTACCACCATGCTGCTGGATAATACTATAGCAGACCGACAAGCCCAAACCGGTTCCAGTAACTTTTGTGGTGAAAAAAGGGGTGCCAATTTGCGCCAAAGCTTCGCGGCAGATACCGCTGCCGTTGTCTTTTACCGCGATAATCACATGATCGCCGGATTTGCCCAGGGTAATCTGGATGCACCCCTTATCAACAATAGCCTCCATTGCATTGCGCAGCAAATTCAGCATAACCTGCTTAATCTGCCCTTCGTCGCCATTAATCCTATAGTACTTTTCCGGAGCATATTTGGCATCAACTAGAATTGGCCATAGAAACTGGCTCTGATCCGCCATTACAACCTGAAAGCTTAAACTGATTCCCCGGTCGGCTGCCTGCTGCTCGCTTAGCAGCAGCACATCTTTAATGACAGAAAGCAAATCCACAGGCGCATACTGCAAAGCCCGGGGCGGGCGGGCTAACATCCGGAATTCATTGGTCAGTCTTTCGATCCGTTCAATTTCGGTCAGCATAATATCCAGATGAGCTGACGGCACCAGTTGTTCCGGTCTTCTGGCCATTAATTGCACAAATCCTTTGATTGCCGTTAAGGGATTACGGATTTCGTGGGCCAAACCGGCGGCAATTAAGCTGACCGTTTTCAATCGCTCCAATCGCATATTCTCCCGTTCACCCTGGTAATATTGCGTCTGCCAAACAATGTGGTACGCCAGGCCAATTACCGTCAGCAATAACAGCAGCAACAGCAGCTCAGGCACCATGGCCCGCATTACCGAGTAATAAATTGAACTGACCGGTATGGCTTTCACCACCCGCCAGTCGGCCTTTTCCAGCGCAGTATAGATGTATAGCTTTTCAATTCCATCCACCAGATCAACATCAATTAACTCGCCTGCTGAATCCTGAAAGAAAAAATCCCGGTATTTCCCGAATGCTCCCAGTTCAGGATAAATTTGCTCCATGAGCGGATGCTCAATATAATTTGCATGATTATCCATAATGAAGAGATATTCCGGCTCTTGAAAAGCTTTATATTTTAAAATTTCGCCCACCTTATCAAGCATCAATCCGGCGGCCAGCACGCCTTTCACCTTTCCGTCCGAAGCAGTGACCGGTACACGCAGACTGACATAAGCATGATTCAGATCGCTATAGATAATCCGTTTGGATATTGCCGGGCTGCCATTGGCCGCTTTATCAAAGCTGGCAACATCATAAACCTTTCCGACATGCTTTTCCGGTTCGGCTTCCGCTATAAATCGGCCATTAACATCAAACACCACGGCATTAAAAAAACCCATCACCTGAACAACCCGTTTTAGTTCCTCGCTAATTTGAGCCGGAGCCATATCAAGCATTTTATGATTGGCAAACAGCAGTTCCAAGGCTGTTAACCGATAGTTAAGCTGTACGTCCAAATAATTAGCCGCAACCTGCAGATCACTGCGTTTGGCAGCGATAATTGCCTGATATTTCATTTCAAATAAAAATTTGAACATTCCGGCAAATAAACATAAAACAGCGACAACAATCGCCAGTTTAGCCCAGGTATCTTTTGTCAGCACTTTTATCAGTTTAATCACATCCATTACGACATAACCTACTGACATATTTCGCTAAATGAACCTTTTATCCTTTATTTAGTAGGGCTCTGCAACTGTTAAAATTCCAGGATGAATTGCGCGTGGTTTTGCTCAGCAAGACAGAGGAACCGCGCCTATCGGCCATAGATAGGTAACGAAGCTTTACGGAAAACAACCCGTCAGTATCCACAGGATTAGGTTTGAAGCCCTGCTATTGTTTAGAAACGCAAAACGAGTGTTCAGAAAAGACTTCTGAACACTCGCAAAAAATTCTATGGTGGGCGATGACAGGATCGAACTGCCGACATCCTGCTTGTAAGGCAGGCGCTCTCCCGGCTGAGCTAATCGCCCGTTTGAATTTTGGACCTCCACCTAACATCTTCCTTATTTATCGTCAGACTTGTCCAAGGTAATTATCCAATAGCCAATATCCAACGTCTAACATCTAATTGGTGACCCGTAAGGGAATCGAACCCTTGATACCGCCGTGAAAGGGCGGTGTCTTGACCGCTTGACCAACGGGCCAGTCTACAATGGCTCCTCGAGTAGGACTCGAACCTACGACCGATCGGTTAACAGCCGATTGCTCTACCAGCTGAGCTATCGAGGAACGACATAATAGATTATAAATCATTGGCATGAAAAATACAAGCTTTATTAATAAAAATTGTAGGTATTTTGCAGTTTTTATCAAATACTATATAGAGCATTACCATTAGACAACGTTTAGGAGGCGTTACTTTGGATAACCGGGTCCAGCAACTGGCCAAAAATCTCATTACCTATTCAACCAATCTTCAACCTGGAGAAAAGCTGTTGATTGAAATGTTCGATTACGCCTTGCCTTTGGCCAAAGTCCTGATCACTGAAGCCTATAAGGCCAAAGCAGTTCCGTTTGTAACCTTAAAAAACAACCAGCTGCAACGGGCGCTTGTCCGCGAAGCAAGCAGACAGCAATTAACACTGCTCGGTGAATTTGAAGCCGCCAGAATGCGGCAAATGGATGCTTATATTGGCATCAGGGCCAGCGAGAATATCAGCGAGCTGGCTGACGTTTCCAGCGAGCAAATGCAGCTGTATCAGCAATACTGGCTAAAACCGGTTCATAGCGATATCCGGGTGCCGAAAACCAAATGGTGCGTTTTGCGCTATCCCAATGGCGCAATGGCTCAACTGGCAAACATGAGTACTGAAGCCTTTGAAGAGTTCTACTTTAACGTCTGCAATCTGGATTATGCCAAAATGGCGAAAGCTATGACCCCGCTGGTGGAATTAATGGAAAAAACGGATAAAGTCCGGATTGCCGGTCCGGCGACCGACCTCAGCTTCTCCATAAAATCGATCCCTGCGGTTAAATGCGCCGGCCTGCGTAATATTCCTGACGGTGAAGTCTACACCGCCCCGGTCAAGGATTCGGTTAATGGTTATATTACCTATAATACCCCGGCTGTCTATCAGGGAATCACCTATGAAAATATTCGGCTGGAGTTTTCTGCTGGTAAAATAGTCAAGGCGACCGCCAACCATACCGACAAACTCAATAAAGTATTTGATACCGACGACGGCGCCCGCTTTATTGGTGAATTTGCCCTTGGCGTTAACCCCCATATAACGACACCAATGAAAGATACCCTGTTTGATGAAAAAATTCAAGGCAGTTTCCACTTCACCCCGGGCATGGCTTACGACACAGCTTTTAATGGCAATAAATCAGCCATTCACTGGGATTTGGTAGCCATTCAAACGCCTGATTACGGCGGCGGCCAGATCTGGTTTGACGATCGTCTGATCCGGCAGGACGGCCGCTTTACCATTGCCGAATTAAACGGCCTGAATCCGGAAAATCTGAGATAAATCCGGTTGCTTGTTTATCCCTTCCATTCATTTATCCATTTACAGAGATTTTAATCACAGTCCGGCTGACAAAAACTGTGGATTTTGCAATAACTGCAAAATCCACAGCAGGCCAGGCCCGAACAAATCAGGATGGAACTGCATTGGCCCAAAAAGACTCAAGATCACACTCCGGATTACTGGGATCAATCAGCGGTTGTTGATAATTCAAGGAACTGCCTCCTTTGCCCTGGGATATTACATACTATGACCCATGTTTACATAACGTTACAATGTCGTAGATAAAAACTGGCTGCGTAAAACTCCCCAGTGCAGCATTCCGAGGTATACCGTCAAACCATAAAAACAGCACCTCCGCTGCCGGAGCAGCGAGGTGCTGTTTTCTTAATTCCTGATTTGGTTACTTCAGCAGTTCGCGAATGAAATTCGGCAGAACAAAGCAGCTTTTATGCAAATCGGCATGGTAATAGCGGGTTTTCAATTGCGGCCGCTTGCCGGTCTCCCCCGTACTGGGGTCATACTGCTTTGAACCGATTGTGAAGCAATGCAAGCCGCCGGGATAAATAGGAATACTGGCTAAATATAGTTTGGTAATCGGAAATAAGGAAGCAATATCTTTGGTTAAGCGCTGAATCAGCTCCTGATGATAAAAGGGCGATTCTGTCTGCTGCACAAATAAGCCGTCCGGCTTAAGCGCTTTAAATACGTCCTGATAAAAAGCATGAGTAAACAAACCTTCCCCCGGCCCTATGGGGTCCGAACAGTCGACAATGATCACATCATACTTATTTTCAGCCTCTTTCATATGCTTAATCCCGTCGCCGATCTTCAGCCGGACCTTAGGATTGTTCTCGTTTAAAGCTATGCTGGTCTCAGGCAGATACTTTTTGCAGGCGTCAACCACCATGCCGTCAATTTCGACCATCTCGGCGACCTTTACCGAGTCGTGCCGCACCACCTCACGAATGGTACCGCCGTCGCCGCCGCCGATCACCAAAACCTGCTGCGGGTTAGGATGGGTGTATAACGGTACGTGCGCAATCATTTCATGATAAATAAACTCCTCAACAACGCTGGTCTGAAATACGCCGTCCAGTACCAGCATGCGGCCGAATTGATAGGTATCTACAATCGCCACATCCTGAAATTCCGACCTGCCCGTAAATAAAGTTTCCTTAACACGAGCGGTTAACCCTAAGGAATCGCTTTGATTCTCTGTGCACCATAACTGCATTTGTCTATACCCTCCAACTCTATAAATTGAAATTCATAATACCAATATAAAAATATATTACTTAACTTTATTTGAACATAAATTATATCATAAATATTAACAGAAAAAAAGCTTTCTATCCATTCCCCTCAAAACGCCTGAACAACTGAGTCAAACATCCTCATTCTGCTTTAAAGGGCTTGACCGCAATTTGTCCGATTTCGCCCGAATCAAAAGATCAATTCAATTCCTTGCTTTTTAAAAGTTCATCTAACTTTTTAAAGTTTCCATACATGATCTCCTGCCTCCTTACGAAAAAAGTCTCAAAGTTCGCAAGTAAAATTTTTCTGCTTGGAGTACACTGAAAACTCTTCTTTAAACGGCTTTAGTTTTCTTCCTTGAAAAAGAGTTTAACGCCATTATATAATGATGTTATCTTACATAAGGAGCTTTCCAATGAAACGCTTTTGTTTCAATCAAAAAGGTTCGGTCTTTATTCTCATGGCTTTTACCATTCCCCTGCTTATCGCATTCAGCGCCCTTGCCGCTGACGTGGGCTATCTCTATGTCCAGCGCTCCCACTTGCAGAATATTGCCGACGCCGCTGCTCTGGCCGGAGCGGCCAAACTGGGCTCAGGTACGTCCGATGCGCAGGCGCTGGCTGAAACCTACCTGGAAATTAACAGCAGCGCCGCCGATGCAGGCAACGTGGAAACCTTTACGTTCCTGGAGGAAAATAACACGAAAAAGATTCGCGTCGATATTACACGACCTGCGCCTTTATTATTTATGAGGTACTTTGGTTATGATACCATCGACCTCGCCGTATATGCAATTGCTGCTTACAGCGGCAGTGCTGCGGGCATATTCGAGCACAGCATTGTTTCCGCCGGCGACGGGCCATTTTACCTGCTGGGCCAGTGGGGGTCCGGTAGCAATACATTTAACGGGCCAATTCATGTAAACGGGCAAAACTTCCAATTCACCAGTACCGGCAGCGGTGATTTCACCTCAAACAAGGTAGATGCGTCTATTAAAATCGCCGCAGAATATTATCCCATTCATGGCCTCGATACTCCTGCCAACAAAAATGCCTTTGCTGACAACATCTCTTTCAATGCCGACTACATTGATATTAGCGAAAACAATCCGGTTATCAGCAACTATATTGGCAATCTGAAAAAAAATGCAACTGAACTGCAAGCCGGCGCCATCGGAAATAACCGTTCCCTGTCTTCACTGGGTGAAAAGGTTTACATACGCGGCAGTTTTGATCAAAACGGCGGCGTTTATTATCTGGCCTGGGAGCCATTCTATAGCGGGTCAATTACCATTATCGCAGACGGCAGCATTAAGCTCGGATTTAACAACATCAACAATATTTCAGCAAACACAAAAATCATCCTTTGCTCTCTGACCGGAGATATCGTCATCAACGCTTATCAAGACCTCAAATTAAGCGCTCTGGCGCCAAAAGGCACTATTACGGTGGAGGGCGGCGGTGCAACAATTGACGGCTTTTTGATCGGCCAAAGCATCACTTTAGGCAACGGCGGCAGAACCTATCAGAATTCAAACTGGGCGGGCGGCGGTGCGCCTAAAGTCCGGTTAACCGAATAATACCTATAACTAAAGCGCAAATCGCTATGATTTGCGCTTTAGTTATGCAGTTCCAGCCTGTCCCCAATCTTCCAGCCCGCGCTACGGACTGTTCCGCAGTTTACTTCCAGGGTATCTTGGGCCTGGCGGCAGAAGCTTATTTGCCAGGGTCTGAGATTTTCCACCAGCTTCACAATAGTCCCGGTGCTGTCCAGGTACACAATATCCAATGCATATCGCATGCCCAGCATATGGACGCTGTTGCAGCCCCGCAGCAACAGCCCCTCGTGCTCCGGCAGCAGCCGGGTGCCGAGCAGGCCTTTGAACCGGGTGAAAAAAGTATCGGCTACAAAAATTTCCAGTTGCTTGTCTATGGCCTTGCCTTCGAGAAATAGTGTTATTTTTTTCATTTTCCCAGAGCCTTTAAATTATTCAAAATCGAAAATAACGTCGGCAGCATAATAACAATAAATAAAGCCGGGAAGATAAATACAGCCAAGGGAAGCAGCATCTTCACCGGCGCTTTCAGCGCCTGCTCCTTAACTGTCTGCCGTCTTCTTTCCCGCATATTTTCTGACTGTATGGCCAGTGTTTTCGCCATACTGACACCTAGGCGGTCAGACTGCACAACGGCTGACGTAAACAGATAAACCTCCTGAATTTTGCACCGTTCCGCCAGGTTGGCTAAGGCCTGCCGCCGGGTCATCCCCATACGGACATCGCGCAGCATCTTGCTGCATTCCTCAATCAATGGTCCGTTCATCTTCTCCGCCACTCTGGCCATCGCGCCATCAAACGACAGACCGGCCTGCACACTGATACACAGCAAGTCCAAAACATCGGGAAGCTGCCGCAGAATGGCCTTGCGCCGTATGGCGATCAGCCAGTCCAAAAAGGCCACCGGCAACGCGGCGCCAATAATCAGCCCGCAAACACTCAGGGCAACGCCCTGCAAAAAAGGCAGCGGATTGGCATAGAAAGCGAAAAAACCAGTTATCACGAAAAAACCCAGGGAAGAAATCAGCCAAAAACAGACAAACGTATTTATGCTCCAGCTATGCTGTTTCCCGGCCTTCATGATCCGTTCCGCCAAAACCGCGAAAATGCGCGCCGGGGCCAACCGGATCAGCCGTTCCTCAAGCCGCCGGAACAGCGGCAAGATCAGCCGTTCGGCAAACGGTCTATTCAGTTGTTCACTTTCAAACCGCACCCGCTCATCGAGAGAAACCGGCCGTCGCAGTTGCTGTACCCGTCCTTTAACCTGCGTCTTTGGCGCTATTTTAGTCATCGCCAGCAAATAAAAAAATGAAAATAAGAAAAACCCGCAAGCCAGGGCAACCCACAGTGCCATCCTATCGCCTCCAGTCTTCGTCGCCTGCCAAGTGAACGCCAGGCGTAAAAATATTGTGAGGCAGCCTGATCCCGTTGGTTTCAAACTTTTCTATAAAGTCAGGTCTCATGCCGGTTGCTTCAAAGGCGCCTAAAATCTTGCCGCTCTCATCCACACCGGCCTGGACAAACCGGAAGATGTCCTGCAGAACAATAACATCGCCCTCCATCTTTTGCACCTCGGTAATATGAGTAATCTTGCGGCTGCCATCCCGAAGCCTGGATTGCTGAATAATCAGATCGATGGCTGAGGAAATCTGTTCGCGAATCGCTTTGACCGGCAATTCCATTCCGGCCATCAGCACCATTGTTTCCAGCCGGCTCAGTACATCGCGTGGACTGTTGGCATGCGCTGTCGTTAACGAACCGTCATGCCCGGTATTCATCGCCTGCAGCATATCCAGCGCTTCACCGGAACGCACTTCACCGACAATGATCCGGTCAGGCCGCATCCGCAACGCATTGCGGACCAAATCGCGGATGGTGATCTGGCCGCGGCCTTCAATGTTGGCCGGGCGGCTTTCCAGGGTAACCACATGCTCCTGCATCAGCTGAAGTTCGGCCGCGTCTTCAATGGTAACAACCCGCTCGTCCGAAGGTACGAAGGAAGAGAGTACATTTAGGGTCGTTGTTTTACCGGACCCCGTTCCGCCGGATACGACAATATTGATCCGGGCGGCAATGCAGGCCCGCAAAAATCCGGCCATAGCCTCACTCAACGAGCCGAACCCGATCAGATTCTCCACAGTCAGCGGATTCTGAGCGAATTTGCGAATGGTGACGCAAGGCCCGGTCAGCGACAGCGGCGGAATGATGATATTGACCCGCGAACCGTCGGCCAGCCGGGCGTCGACCAGCGGTGAAGCCTCATCAACCCGCCGTCCCAGCGGGGTGACAATTCGCTCAATAATGCTCATCAAATGGGTCTCATCATAAAACCGGACCTTGGTGATATGCAGCTTGCCCAGCCGCTCGACAAAAATGCGCTTCGGCCCGTTAATCATAATTTCGGTAACCGTCTCATCCTTGAGCAGCGGTTCAATCGGACCCAGCCCCAGGATCTCGTCCAGCACATCGGCCGCAATCGCCGCCCGGTCGCCCCGCGGTACGACAAACGGGTTTTCATCAAGCACCCGGCTGCAATACTCGGCAATGACAGTCTCGACTTCCCGCCGGTCCTGCTGGCTGTTCATCAGCACCTGCTGCTGCTCGACATTCATTTCACTGACAATCCGTTGATGGATTTCCAGCTTCAGCTCCTGATACTGATCATCTGACGAACTGGTCTTCCGTCCGGCAAAAATCGGCTTTGCTTCTTCCATACCGTTTTTTTTGCCTAGCCGCTCCAATAGTGACATGCTATTCCTCCTTGCGCATCGTCAATGATGAAGAAATAGTGGACGGCAGCATTTCTCCCCAGAAACTATTTTCCGCTACGTTAACCGTTGCCGTCAGGGTAACGGTAACCTGCTGCCCCCCGCCAATCTCCTCCGCCTCTGTCGTCACCGTAACATCATCCGGGTTAAAGCTGTAAACACTGGTCAAAAATGTTCGCTCCCGGTAATTCTGTTTTATATCGTCAAAGGAAATCCCTACCGCTTCCTTCCGGGCAATATCACGGGTCAGCTCATTCAGTGTGAGATAGTCATGAAAAAACATTCCTAAATAGGCCAAAGCATATAGCATCAGAAAGAAGATTGGCAGAATAATAGCAAATTCAACCAAAGCCTGACCGCGCCTGTCCGCAAAATAATTACCCATACAGAAATCTCCTTATGTTTTAAAGAAAGAAAAGCCTCTCAATTATATAGTAAGAGACTTTCCTTCGTACTTGTTAGAGTCTAGACCTGATTGTCTGCAAATCGTTGGTGACGTCAATATACAGGTTGCTTACTCTTTCTCTCAGAGAAGTATTGCCGTTAACTAAAGTTACGCCAATAGCTGCAACAATAGCAAGAACTACCGCATACTCCACCATCCCTTGCCCTTTTTGGTTTAAGCGGCCTAACCTCAGCCTTTTCCATACTTTTAACATCAGTTCATCCTCCTTTTGACTATTTATGTAAAAGCCTGCCCGGCAAGCTTTAAACATCAATATTTACAATCCGGCGGATAACCAGAAAGCCCACCGCCTGACTAACAAGCGCACCAGCCAAACACACCTGGCCAAGGGGTTCCTCCACAAACGGTTGCAGATAGCCCGGATTAATAATACTGGCAAAGACGGCCACAGCAAAAGGCAAAGCAGCCAGCACCCAGGCGGACAGGCGCCCCTGCGCGGTCAGGGTCTTGATTTCCCGCTTCATCTTGATTCGTTCATTGATGGTCACCGCAATGGTATCCAGGATTTGAGCCAGGTTTCCGCCGACCTGGCGCTGGATGAGCACCGCGGTAATGACCATATCCAGATCAGAGCTTTGCGACCGTCTTCCCATATTGAAAAAAGCAGTCTCAGTATCCCCGCCCAGGCGGATTTCGGCAAGGGTTTTCATAAACTCCACCGAAACGGGTGGTTTCATTTCCTTGGCGATCAGGTCCATGGCCTGCATAAAGCTGAAGCCTGACCGCATAGCGTTGGACATCATAATCAGCACATCGCCAAGCTGATTGCTGAACGCCTGCCGCCGCCGGTCAATCCGGATATTCAGATACAGCCAGCAGACCAGCCCGGCCAGCAGGGCAAGGCCTAAAGCATACTCCACGCTGAGGGTCAGCATCAGGCCGAACACCCCGGCGGCTATAACAATAACCCCGGCCAGCGCCAAAAACTCCGCGCCCAGCAACGGCAAGCCGGCCTGCTGCATTCTGATTTCCAGCGCTTTGACCTGCGGCGCGCCTTGGAATCTAAGGCCCAGATACCGGATAAGCTTCATGAATTGCTCAAGATAGTCCGCGCGCTTTTCTTTGTCCTCTCCGGCAGAGGAGCTGGCGGCGTAACGCCGGACTTTCCGGGCTGTTTCGCTTTTTTCCCCGCTGAAATAGGTTATCACAATTAAAAAAAGCAAAAACATCAGTACCCCGCCGGCTAAAGCCATCATCAGCATAACTATCCCGCCTTGTACTGCCGGCTGCAGATGCCTGCGGCCAGTAAATCAACACTGCGCGCCAACGGCGATTCCGGTTTGACATCAACCGCCATCCGGCCATTGTTGGCCGCAACCGAAACCAGCAGGTACTCATTGGGCAGAATGCCGTATACCGGATACTCCAGCAGCGTCTCCATCCGCCGCTGCTCCTGCTCATTGCAAGGCTCCACCCTGGTAAATATGGTTTTTACTCTGGCCGCATGATCCGGCCAGGCTTTAAAAATTTCCAGTGCTCGCTGCATATGCTTGACTTCATAGCCATTGCTGACCATGGAAACCAGGAACACGCTGTCGGCCGCCTCGGCCGCCGCAACCGAAACCGGATTAAAGGCCGGGGGAACGTCAATTAAAATATAACGGAATAAACTGCGGGCCATACTTACCAGGTCGACCAAAGCCTTCGGACTTACATCTTCGGCAAATTCCGGCCGCTTGGTACCGCAAAGCACTTTGACCTGATCCGCAATCGGCATAAAATATGAATTGAGTGAGATCGGCGACAAAAATTTAATATCTCTGGCGGCTTCCCTGATTGTACTCGGCGGCTCCAGATTAAAGAACACCGCCATATCGCCAAACTGTACGTCAGCATCAATAATCGCCACGTTCTGCCCGCTTTTTTTCGCCAGCGCCATTGCCAGATTGGCAATCAGCGTCGTCTTGCCGCTCTTGCCCTTGGGGCTGAAGAACGTCATAACCTCGCTGATCATGCCCATACCGCTGCTGCCAAAGGTATGCACCGCCGCCACAAGCTCCTCACCGGTAAAAGGCTTGATTAAATAGCCTTTGGCGCCCGCTTTTACGGCTGTACTGGCAGCCTCGGCATTCCACTGGCTGCTCAGGCACAAAATACCGGCCTGGGGAAATGCCCGGACAAATTCACGGACAAACAATGCGCTGTCCGGCATATCAATATCCAGCAGGATCAGGTTGGGTACAAAAACGCCGCCCTGCCCCAAAGCTTCCCGCGGATTCATGGCCCGGGAAACAAGCTGGAAATCTTTGCTGTTTCGAATTACACTGGATAAGCGTTCCAGCATGATCCGGTTTTGCTCAATGAGAAGAACACGATATTCCTGCATGTTTTTTCCTTTCCGCCGCTATGTAAACAGGCGCTTTATCCAGGATGACAAAGAGGCGTTTTCCTGGTCGTTTACTTGCGGCAGGCGATTGGTATACTTGGCAACCAATTCCTGCAGACTTTGGCCTAAAGGACTTTTCTCCCGGCCAAATACCAGAGGAATGCCCTGGTGAATGGAATTGAGCGCCGTTGAAAAATCATTGGGCAATACGTGATAAAAACGTTCTTCCAGCAGCTGCTCCACATCCTGCAGCTCAATATGGGTCTTGGAATTGCTGCGGTTGAGAATAAACCGGATTTTGCTTTTGTCATAGCCAATGCTGCGCATGGTATCATAGCCGACCTTCATATTTTTTATGGTTGGAATAAAATCCACGATGCCGACAAAGGTAATAATCGTGCTGAGATCCATTACCGCCAGATTCAAGTCGCTGAAAGCCGCCGCGGTATCCAAAACAATATAGTCATATTCCCGGCGCAATCTGCCAAGCAGAGCGGTCACAGCCGGCGTCAGGATATTATAGGCCTCCTCCAGCCTCAGCGGTGCGGCCAGCACCGAAAACGCCGCGCCGCCCCGTTCATACCTTATGATATATTCACTGCTGCCCATGGTATCAACAGCTCTTTCCGCCGCCAACTGGGCGTCATAAATGGTCTTTAACGGCGACATCTGGAGATAATTGCAGACATCGCCGAATTGCAAATCAAGATCGACTACACAGACTTTATACCCATTCCGCGCCAGTTCGGCGGCCATATTGACGCCCAGCAGCGTTTTGCCGACAGCAGAGGCTGTACTGAATATAGTAAGGACAATGCCGCTTCTGACTGATTTTTCCACTATGCTTCACCGCACTTTAGTTGTTCTTGGTTTCCGTTTTTGCTCCCTCCGGCTGCCGGCTCTCAAGCAAAGCTTCCATTTCTTCGGACATGCCTGCCGGTGTTGTTTCGTCAACAAGCGTTGGCGTCACCAAAATAATAATTTCTTTCTTTTCCTTGCTTGTTGCCGTACTGCGGAAAAACTGACCAATGATCGGTAAATCTCCCAAAAACGGAACTTTGGTAATCTGACGGCCCTCCTCGGAGGTAATCAGGCCGCCGATCGCCATTGTACTGCCTGACGGCAACTGAATGACCGTCTCAGCCTTCCGGGACCGCAGCGCCGGAATCGACAGCCCGCTGCTCAGATTGATCGCCGCGGCGGAGGAGCTGTCGAGGGTGCTCACCTCCGCGCTTACCTTGCTGGTAATGCTTTGGTCAGTATCCACGACAGGTTCAATGTTCAGCTTAATCCCGTATTCACGCCATTCGACGGTAAGCTGCCCTTCGGAATTGCTCATGGGAATGGGCATTTCCCCGCCAATGAGAATATTGGCCTTTTCACCGCTCATGGTCACCATACTCGGCTGGGACAGCACCTTGGCGTCACCGCTGGTGACCAGCGCCTGCAGCGTTGCATTAATATCCGCATAACCGCCGGTCTTGGCGTTTGACGAGTCGCGGGAATTGGAAAAAGTCTGACCAAAACCAAAAATGCCGGTTGGTCCGATGGTCACGATTCCCTTTTCAGTATCAATATCAGAGGCATTCGCATACTGGATACCCAGCTTCTTCACCTTGTCGGTAGATATCTCCAGAATTTTAGCTTCAAGCCGGACCTGGTCAGGCCTGGTCATTTCCAGCAGATTAATGACTTTTTCACTGTACATTTCAGCAATCTTTTGCGCGCGGTTCTTCTGCAACTGGTTCTGCACCGAACCCTCCAACAGGATTTTATCGCCAACTTTTTCTACCATAATCCCTGCGTAACCAATCATGGTTTTCACTGCCGCCGCTGTTTGCGTATCTTGGTTAGTAACGTTTATCGCGTACTCCTGCCGCATGCCGTCATTTGTCCAGACATACAGCGTTGTTGTTCCCGGTTTCCTGGCGAGAACAAGCAGTTCCCGCTTGGAAATGACCGTGACATCGGCAAGCTCCGGGTCGGCAACGGCGACGCGCGTAATTTCTTCACCTGCGCTGAAACAAAAAGACCGGCTGACATCCAGGGAAATGGTCTCCTGCGCCGTTGCCGTCCCACCCATATAAAACAGCGCAAATATAAAACAAGCCGAAAGAAATAAATTCTTGCCTATCATCTGGTTTTTGTTCATTGCACTTTACCCCTATCGCACTTCTACCATATTTGCTGAGCTGCCGCGGATGACCAAAATGCCGTCCGCACGTTTTTGGACCGGCGCTTCCTGCTCCGGCGCAGGCCTGACAGGCGGCGCAGCGGAATCCGCTTGCGCCGGGCGCGGCATTTCCGGAGCCTGTCCGAACTGCGCCAGCAGCTTGGTGGTCAATACAAAACTTTCTTTTGGTTGTAAGGGGCGAAGAACAAGATATACCATCCCCTGTGACTGCGCCACAGCCAGCCGGACTGCCGCCGCCGGGTCAACCGCCAGGGTGGCGGTAGCCATTTGCTCGGCCTTGCCGTCCTTGCTCCCTGCTGTGGCGGCACTGCTTTTATTAATTGCCAGCAAAAGGATGTTCTGCAGAATCATTTCCCCTGAAATGGTATTGGGGTAGGCCTTGTCGGTAACCAGCATGACATCCACATAATCGCCGGGTTGGGCAAAGCCGGAAATTGCCGTCGTGTCCGTTATCGCAATCGACATGGCCCGCTTATCCGCCGGAATACTGCCGGTAAAACCGGCCAGCCTGATATCGCCAAACAGTTTTTTTTCCGTTACGGGGTCACCCTGCAGAATACTGATTCTCGCAGTCTTCCCCACCACAGAGGACAAATCGGTTACCGTATCCGGCTGACTAAGCTCCCGCGGCAGTTGAACCGTTTTGAGCATTTCAGACTTGATGACCGTTTTTTCCGGAATATCTACAGCCGCAATAACCACGCCTGTCAGCGGCGGCTTTTCCTGCTGCTCATTTTCCAGTTTCGCCAGATAAAAATACAGCAGCAGCGTAAACAGCAAACTCACCATAAAGGCCAGCAGAATAAGGCGCTTTGGCGCCATTTGTTCTAATTTTCCTACCAGTCCTTTTGAAATTTGAGGCAAACTCAAAATAAATCCTCCCAATGCAAAACATGACAACCCCATCCACAATTACATTATGTTAAAAGCAAAAAAGCCTGGCTGCATAAAAAGAATACAAAATTACATTTGTAATCAGTTTTTTATGCAACCAGGCAGTCATAGACATTCTATCCTTAGACCCACGGCTTTGCGTCCTTAGCTTTCGCATAAGTTTGCCAATTATTTCATTTTCTTTACAAAATAATACTAACGCATTATCATAAAATCTACAATACTTACTTAAATAAAATCATGAAATTTTAACAAAATCATAATAAATTCCCAAATCGGGCATTTACTCTTGCTGTCCCGGTTTTTGTTCCGCCGGCCTTACGAAATGACACCAGGGAACGCCCGGCGGCAAACTTCACCCTGAAAGGCGGTCTCCCCATGCCTGACCAAATGGCATTCTTTGGTATGGTCCTTACGCTTTTAGCGTTAACAATCATTGTAAGTCAAATATTAGCGGCAACAATCGCCGGTTTAATGAACCGCTCTGTCGCCATTCTGGAAGCCCCGCAAAAGCTGCTGTGCGTGCAGTCCCGGCGCCCGCTCATTCTGCTTGCCCTGATTTTCCCGCTGTACGCCCTGAGCGGGCAGCTGGCGATTGATGCGGCGCAGCTCTTAAGCTTCTGGGTCTTTATCGCATTCATGCTCTTGATCAGTGTGATGGATTTTGAACAGCAGATCATTCTGGATCAGGTACTCCTGCCCTTACTGTTCCTGGCCCTGTGCTTTTCGCCTGTTTTGCCGGCCCTGCTCGTCAACCGCCTCCTGGCTGCGGCCGCCGGAGGGTTGATTTTTTTCCTTATCGCGGTCCTCACCAAAGGAGGACTTGGCGGCGGCGATATCAAGCTGCTGTCTGTTCTCGGCTTATGGCTGGGCACGGAAAAACTGCTGCTCACCGTGCTGCTGGGCTGTTTAAGCGCAGGCCTGATCAGCGCCTTCTTGCTGTTGGGCAAAAGAAAAAAGCCCGGGGACACCATAGCGTATGGCCCTTATTTTGCTTTCAGCGCTATGATTGCTCTGCTCGCCTAACGTTGCCCGGTCTCTTTTATATCTATAATTATTTAAATAATATAATTTAAATAATTTATTTTATTTAAAACACTTCCAAATTAATGGCAAAAACGCTATAATATAAGTAACAACAAATAATTAATTTACTTAATTAGGAGTGGTTGCTATGTCAATGCTAACCCGGGTTGTTTACGGACTATTCATTGCCGTATTAGGTGTGGCATTTACCTTGTATACGTTTGGTCTGGTCATTGCCGCGCCATTTTTGATATTAATAAAAAACTGCAATAAACTGTTTAACCGCAATACCTTGGGCAGCCGTAAGCTGCAAAACGTTTAACGATACCATGCGTCAGCAAACGATTTTCCTGCTCCGTAACCCTGCATATTGTTTATTCCGGATACCAGCTTGCCTAATGTCCGGCCTTATGATAAAACCACGCCGTCCGGCGTGGTTTTTATTCTTGTTTTATTCGTATTTTCCTACATATCGACAAACTCATTTAAGGCCGCCCCCGGGGTAATCATAGGCCTGACAAAATCTTCGGCGACATTGACGACAATAACCTCCGGCCGGCTGGATGACCAGGCTGCGTCAAAAGCCTGACAAAACTCTTCCGGCCGGTTTACGGTGACGCTGTGTATGCCAAAAGCCCTGGCATACATGGAAAAATCAACCTCCTGCGGCAAACAGCAGGCAGTGTAGCGTTGATCATAGAAGGCGTGCTGCAGCTGTCTGATCATGCCCAACCCGCTGTTATTGATAATGACGGTAATCACCGGCAAACACTGGGCCGCTATTGTGAAAAATTCATTCCCGGTCATTTTTATGCCGCCGTCGCCAACAATATTAACGATTCGCCGGCGGTCACCTAACGCTAACTGGGCGCCAAGCGCGGCAGGCAGACCGAAGCCCATTGCCCCCAAGCCCCCGGAAGTTATCCAGGAACGGGGCGTTTCAATTTTCAGATGCTGGGCCGCCCACATTTGATGCTGACCGACATCGGTGGTGAAAGCGACCGGCTGTCCGGCGGTTTTTTCGGCCATTTGCCGCATTACCCAGGGTGCGTTTAACGCGCTGTCGTCATAGCGAAAGGTATATTGCCGCTGCCATTGGCCGATGGTATTCCACCAGTCAGCAATATTCCCCGGCCGGCAATATTGCTCAAGCAGGGTCAGAATTGTTTTCATATCACCGGCCAAACCCAAATGGGTTAAGACATTTTTGTCAATTTCCGCGGGATCAATATCAATGTGGATGACCACTTTATCACTCGAATACTGAGCCCGGTTACCGGTCAGCCGGTCACTAAAACGACTGCCGGCGGCAATGATCACATCAGCGCCGTGTACCGCATTATTTGCCGCCTGCCAGCCATGCAGGCCGGTTAAACCCAGGAATTGATCACTTGCCGCCGGAAAAGCCCCCAAGCCCATCAGTGTACTAACCACCGGCAGCCGGAGTTTTTGGGCCAAGGCCAGCAGCTCAGGACTGGCGCCGGCCGAAATAACCCCGCCGCCGGCGACAATGACCGGCCGGCTGGCTTTGCCAATCGCTTCAGCCGCTTCCCTCACAAGATTTTCAACCCGGCGGGTTAGCTTCCAGTCAGGCAATGGCATCACTGGGATGGTGTCAAAATTAAATTCGGCGCACAATACATCACGCGGAATATCCACCAGCACTGGGCCGGGACGGCCGCTGCCGGCAATTTTAAAGGCCTGCCGGAGCAGCTGCGGCAGTTTGCGAATATCTTTAATTTGTAAATTATGTTTGGTAATCGGCATGGTAATGCCGGTAATATCCACTTCCTGAAAAGCATCACGCCCCAGCAAATTTGTCGGTACTTGAGCGGTGATGGCCACAAGCGGCACCGAATCCATAAACGCCGCCGCCAGTCCGGTAACCAAATTTGTCGCCCCCGGCCCGGAGGTTGCTATACATACGCCGACCCGGCCGCTGGCCCGGGCATAACCGTCGGCGGCATGGGCTGCTCCCTGCTCATGCACAGTAAGAATGTGCCGCAGGCCTGTCGCATCATATAAGGCATCATAGAGAGGCAGAATCATCCCGCCCGGATAGCCGAATATCGTATCAACACCTTGCTCCACCAGACATTCGATCACTGCCTTAGCTCCCGTCATCTTCATGGCTGCCCTCCTTTCTGTCATACGACGATACGTTTAAATATTCCGTTCAATCAACCGGGCCATGTCCTCAGTTGACACTTCCGTTAATCCCGGACGGTACAAATCGGCAGTCCGGTAGCCATCGGCCAGAACCTTATCCACCGCCCGCTCGATGCTTACTGCCGCGGTTTCTGCGGTAAGCGAGTGTCTAAGCAGCATTGCCGCTGACAGAATTGCTCCGACCGGATTGGCAATGCCTTTGCCGGCGATATCCGGAGCGGAACCATGAATAGGCTCGTACAAACCGGGCCCTTCCCCCAGGCTGGCTGACGGCATCATGCCAATTGACCCGCCTAAAACGGCGGCTTCATCACTTAAGATGTCGCCAAACAGGTTGCTGGTCACAATAACATCAAAGTTTTTCGGCGCTAACGCCAGCTGCATTGCACAATTGTCCACATACATGTGACTCAGCGTCACACCGGCATATTTTTCCGCCGCCTGCTCAGCCGTACGCCGCCACAGCCTTGAGGATGCCAGCACGTTGGCCTTGTCAACAGATACCACCCGGCCCCGGCGCAGTGTTGCGGCCTGACAAGCCAGCGCCACAATTCTGGACACCTCAGGAACGCTGTAAACCTCAATATCCCAGGCTTTTTCAACACCGTCAATCACGGTGGCTTCACAATGGTCGCCAAAGTATATGCCGCCGGTAAGCTCTCTGACAATCAGTATGTCAATATCACTGACAATCTCCGGCTTTAAGGGTGAATATTCCGACAATGACGCCGGCACCCGGATAGGCCGTAAGTTGGCATACAGCCCCAGAGCTTTTCGCAAGCCCAGAATGGCTTTTTCCGGCCTTAGCTCCGGCTGGACCGCATCCCATTTCGGACCGCCCACCGCGCCCAACAGAATGGCGTCAGCCTGCCGGGCCGCCGCCACTGTACGCTCCGGCAAAGGCAAACCGTACAAATCAAGGGCGGCGCCGCCAGCCTGGTGCGTCTCAAAAACCAGTCCCAGCGAGTGTTTATGGTCAGCCCGCCGTAATACGGCAACAGCGGCGGCAGTGATTTCTTCCCCGATCCCATCGCCAGGAATAACCACAATCGCTTTACTCATTTTTGCGCCTCCTTCACATAGTTCACCAAGCCGCCGGCTTTGGCAATATCCTGAATGAACCCAGGCAGGGGCTGCGCAGTAAAGACTTCGCCTGTTGACAGGTTTTCCACCGAGCCTGAGCTTAAATCTATACTGATTTTGTCACCGGCTTTAATCCGTTTCACCGCCGGGCCGATTTCCAGCAGCGGCAGGCCGATATTAATCGCATTGCGATAAAAAATCCGGGCAAAGCTGTCAGCCACCACTACCGATATGCCGCTGGCCTTAATGGCCACCGGTGCGTGTTCACGCGACGAACCGCAGCCAAAATTTTTGTCGGCCACAATGATATCACCCTGTTGCACCTTACCGGCAAAATCAGGATCAATGTCCTCCATACAGTGGACAGCCAGTTCTTGCGGCTCGGAAGTATTCAGATGCCTGGCCGGAATGATCACATCAGTATCCACGTTATTGCCATAACGCCAAACCTTACCTTTTAAAATCATGCCAATACCTCCTCAGGAGCGGCAATGCGGCCTAGTACAGCGCTGGCCGCCGCCACATACGGCCCGGACAGATAAACTTCACTGTCTACATGCCCCATCCGCCCGCGGAAATTCCGGTTCGTTGTCGCCACAGCCCGCTCACCGGCCGCCAGAATGCCCATATAACCGCCGAGACAGGGACCGCAGGTCGGCGTGCTGACCACAGCGCCGGCTTTAATGAAGGTTTCGACAAAACCGCGCTGCATTGCTTCCAAATATACCGCCTGACTGCCGGGAATAATAATCGCCCTGACCGCAGGGTGAATGCTTTGTCCGGCCAAAACCTGAGCCGCCTGAGCCAAATCCTCAATTCTTCCATTGGTACAGGAACCAATAATGACCTGATCAATCACCGTTTCCGGCACCTCCTGCACCGGCCGGACATTCTCCGGCAAATGCGGCAGAGCCACCACCGGCGTCAACTGATTCAAATCAATGGTTACTACCTGCGTATATACTGCATCGGTGTCAGCCTGAACCTCCTCATACGGTTTGGTCACCCGGTCTTTAAGGTAATCTCTGGTCACATCATCCACCGGAAAAATGCCGTTCTTCGCTCCGGCTTCAATAGCCATATTGGCAATGGTCAGCCGGTCGGCCATAGTCAGCGATGCCAGTCCGCCGCCGGTAAACTCCAGCGACTGGTAACGAGCCCCGTCTACGCCGATCATGCCGATCAGTGTTAAAATGACGTCTTTGCCCCCCACCCATTTAGGCAGGCTTCCGGTTAATTCAACCTTGATGGCTGCCGGTACTTTAAACCAGGTATCGCCGGTAGCCATTGCCGCCCCCATATCGGTTGACCCGACACCGGTGGCAAACGCGCCTACCGCCCCGTAGGTACAGGTATGAGAATCGGCGCCGATAATAACCTCGCCGGGAGCAACCAAGCCCGCTTCCGGCAATAACACATGCTCAATCCCCATCCGGCCTACTTCAAAATAATTGACTATTTCATGTTTCCGGGCAAACTCCCGGACAATTTTGGTCATCTCGGCTGACTTGATGTCTTTATTGGGGGCAAAATGATCAGGCACCAGCACAATCTTCTCCCGGTCAAACACCGGCCGGCCAATTTTATCAAATTCTTTGATCGCCGGAGGTGAAGTAATATCGTTGCCCAGTACCAGATCCAGCCGGCACTTGATTAACTGTCCGGGTGAAACGGCGGCTAAACCGGCATGCCGGGCCAGAATCTTTTCCGTCATCGTCATGCCCATACTAAACAACCCCTTCCTTATGCCCGGCCGGCGAACAACCGCAAACAGCCAGCATCTTGTTAATGGCATTCAGATAAGCTTTGGCGCTGGCTTCAATGACATCGGTGCTAAGACCGCGGCCGCTAAAGGTTCGTCCGTCCCGCTCAATCCGGACGGTTGCTTCGCCCAGCGCGTCTTCACCCGCCGTTACCGCTTTCAATTGATAATCCTTTAAATCAATCGACAGTCCTACTGCCTTTTCCAGCGCTTTAAAAATTGCGTCAACCGGCCCGTCGCCGCAGCTGGCTTCTTCAATGACTTTATCCCCGCTGCTTAATTGAACAGATGCCGTAGCCGCCGTTTTGTTGCTGCTGACCACAGTATGATAGACCAGCCGGTACCATTCGGGAGCTTCCGTCTTTTTCACATTGACCAGAGCTTCTATATCACGGTCAAACACCATTTTTTTGCGGTCAGCCAATTCTTTAAACTGGCCGAACAGATTGTTGACCGTTTGACTGTCCAGCTCATGACCGAGCTGCTTAAGCCGCTCTTCAAAAGCGTGCCGGCCGGAGTGCTTGCCTAAAACAATGGTATTATGGCTGATGCCAATCGATTCCGGCTGCATAATCTCATAAGTTAACGCGTGATTCATAATCCCATGCTGATGAATACCTGACTCGTGCGCAAAAGCATTGTCACCGACTACCGCTTTATTCGGCGGCAAAATGATTCCGGTCAGGGTACTGACCAGCCGGGACGCGCGGTAAATCTGCTTTGTGTCGATACCGGTTGCCGCCCGGTAATACTCCCTGCGGGTATTCAACGCCATGACCAGTTCTTCCATTGCGGCATTGCCGGCCCGTTCACCCAGGCCGTTAATCGTACATTCCACCTGGGTTGCGCCGTTGGCCACAGCCGCCAGCGAATTGGCCACAGCCAGCCCCAGATCGTCATGGCAATGTACACTGATCACCGCTTGGTTAATATTGACCACATTCTCCCGCAAATAGGCGATTAATGCGCCAAACTCGCCTGGCGAGGTATAACCCACGGTATCCGGTACGTTGATGGTGGTAGCTCCCGCGGCAATTGCCGCACGATACACCTGACAGAGAAAATCCCAGTCGGAACGCGAAGCGTCTTCAGCGGAAAACTCAACATCACTGACAAACTGCCGGGCATACCTTACGGCATCCTGCGCCTGGGCGAGCACCTGCCCCCGGCTCATTTTCAGCTTATGCTCCAAATGAATGTCACTGGTGGCAATAAACGTATGAATCCGGGCGCTCTCAGCTTTTTCCAGCGCCTGCCGGGCAGAGTCAATATCTTTCTTGTTCGCCCTGGCCAGAGCGGCGATGGTCGGTCCCTGAATATTGGCCGCCACCATACTGACAGCCGCAAAATCGCCGGGTGAAGCAATGGGAAATCCGGCCTCGATGACATCGACCTTCAATTTGGCGAGAGCCTGGGCGATTTCCAGCTTCTCGCCGGCTTCCAGACAAACGCCGGGGGTTTGCTCGCCATCGCGCAGCGTTGTGTCGAAGATTTTAATTCTGGTAATATCCAAATCAGCCACCTCCTTGGTAGTTTTATTGGTAAGGCTGTTGAAACTCTGACAAATTCGTGTTCCAACAGCCGCTTGATGCTTACTTCTTATTCAACCAGGTCATCATTGACCGCAGTTCCTTGCCCACTTTTTCCACCTGGTGCTCGGCTTCTCTTCGTCTGGTTGCGGAAAACTCAGCCCGGTTGGCCTGATTTTCCAATATCCAGTTTCTGGCAAACACACCATTTTGAATTTCAGCCAGTACTTTCTTCATCTCTGCCCGGGTCTCGTCGGTAATAATGCGCTTGCCAATCATATAATCGCCGTACTCGGCCGTATCGCTAATCGAATAGCGCATCGCAGCCATACCGCCCTCATACATCAGATCCACAATCAATTTCATTTCATGCAGACATTCAAAATAGGCCAGTTCCGGCTGATACCCGGCTTCCACCAAAGTTTCAAAACCGGCTTTGATCAGTTCGGTGCAGCCGCCGCACAACACAGCCTGCTCGCCAAACAAATCGGTTTCGGTTTCTTCTTTAAACGTTGTGGGCAGAACCCCGGCCCTCGCCCCGCCAATGCCGCGGGCGTACGCCAAAGCCAGTTCCCGCGCGGCGCCGCTATAGTCCTGATGAACAGCCATCAAACAAGGTACGCCGCCGCCTTCGGTAAATACCCGGCGAACCAAATGACCCGGTCCCTTTGGCGCAACCATAAATACATCGACATTGCCGGGTGGAATAATCTGGTTAAAATGAATATTAAAACCATGGGCAAACACCAGAGCGCTCCCAGTTTGCAGGTTAGGAGCAATTTCCTCCCGATAAACCTTGGCCTGCTTCTCGTCCGGAATTAGAATCATCGTAATATCGGCGGCAGCTACAGCCTGAGCTACCGGGGCAACAGTCAAACCATCGCTTTCCGCTTTTGTCCAGGATTTGCTGCCTTGATACAAGCCTACGATTACACTGACGCCGCTATCCTTAAGATTAAGAGCATGGGCATGCCCCTGACTGCCGTAACCAATCACCGCTACCGTTTTGTTTTGAATTAAATCCCAGTTTGCATCCTGCTCATAATACATCTTCGCCATCATTATCGCTCTCCTCGTATTTTTTATAAATGGTATGATCGCCCCGTTCCAGCCCAATCAGGCCGGTACGGATGGTTTCAAGAATCCCGTAAGGCGCCAGTATTTCGGTAAATGCGTCAATTTTTTCATCATCGCCGGTAATTTCCAAAATCAGCGTGGTTTTTTGAGCATCCACGACTTTAGCTCTGAATATTTCCGCCATTTTTAGAATTTCCGCGCGAGTATCGCCTTCAGCGTTTACCTTTAGCAGCGTCATCCCCCTGCTTACCGATGAATGCGGCGGCAAGATCCGGACAGCAACTACCTCCACTAATTTTTCCAGTTGTTTAATCATTTGGCTGATAATGGCCTGATCCCCGTGAACAACAACCGTCATCCGCGAATACTCCGGAAGCTGAGTAACACCAACAGCCAGGCTGTCGATATTAAACTCTCGGCGCGAGAACATGCTGGCAACCCGCACCAATACCCCCGGCTGATTCTGTACCAATACTGACAATACGTGCTTCAATGGCCTCCCCCCCTTGGAACGGAATATAAAAAACGCCCCTATTGACCAAAGCCTGGTCAATAGGGGCGGATTAACCGCGGTACCACCCTACATTGTACTCATTACGCTGGACTAATACCAGCAAACCGCTTAACGCCGGGCAGCGCTTTCCTCTAGCCCAAATACCGGCCGGCATTTGCGTTCAAGGAAAGAGTTCATGGGCGAGCTGAGCAAACTAGCACACCGGTTTACAGCACCACCGGCTCTCTGCAGTGTCATCATTTGCCTTTTACCCAATCATTACTTGTATTAGGACTTAAGTCCATGAATATTACGTTGTATACATTATCCCAATACCAAATGGTTTTGTCAAGCTGTTTTTGTTAATATTTTTTCCAATAATTTCAACATTTGTATTATGTAAAAACACATTTTTATTGTAGACAGCTGTCCCCCAAATAAACGCAGGCATTTATTGGCAAAACAGCAGCCCGGCCCATTGAAAAAAATTCCAGGTATTCTCTTTCGTAACTTTTAGATACTAATAGCAGGGCCAAATATAATTTTAAGGAGGTTTTTGCATGACATCCAACAGCAAAACAAGTGAAAGCAAAGCAAAATACGGTACTCTTACTGCTACCGCGGATGCTAACAAGGAGTACTCCAGCTCAACTTCCACTCAGTCGCCGAATACTAGTGCCAGCAAAGCTCAATACGGCACGATGACTGCATTGTCTGACGCTCACGGCGAGTATTCCTCCGCCAGCGGCAGTGCTGCTCCTAATACCAATGCCAGCCAAACGCAATACGGTACTTTGACTGCCCAATACGATGCCAACAATGACTATGCTTCCACCGGCAGCAGCGCCGCTCCTAACGCCAATGCCAGCCAAACGCAATACGGCACTTTGACTGCCCAATACGATGCCAACAATGACTACGCATCGTCAACAGCCGCCAAAAATGCCAAAAAAACTCCGCAAGGCACTTTGACCGCTAAGTACGACGCCAACGGCAAAGCATAAGGCAAAAAGCGGCGATCAGGCTCAGGCCTGATCGCCGCTTTTTTATTTATCCTAGTCCGCCAGTCTTGAAACTGCCAGTGGATGGTGAGACCAATTTTCGTAAGACCAGGTGGAGGAATGAGGCCTACGGACGTATGCCGACTGACGATAAAGAAAACACGGTTTATACCGAGCGTAGCGAAGGCAAAAACCGATGTTGCCCTTATGCCGTTACGGCCAACGCAGCAGTGCGCAAAAGATACGCTGGCTAAGCTAAGATTTAACTTGGTCAAGACACTAGGGCCGCGCTAAAAATACTTCACTTGCTGTAAGCGGTCATATACTCTGTGCCCAGCTTTTCATATTGCTCCAATACCCGGATGATATCTTCCTTCCGTCCGCCCTCCACAGAAGTTATATCCGGAATGCCAATCGTCTCCTGCAAAATGATTTCAACATGAAACGGCGAGTAGCCTAGCGCCATCAGCCTATTATATAACTTTTTTATTCGTTTTTCGACCATTATAACAGCTCCCTTCCAAGTGATAAAATAAAAAAATGTAAACGTTTTATTGTCAGCAACGACCTGCTGCCAGCTTTCCCACGCCGAACAGCTACTGCAAATAAAAGACTCAACAAAACTATTTATATGCAGCCCATGCTTAACTTATGCACAAATAAAACAACGGCTGCAAGCCTGATTAGGCCGAATCAGCTGTGTACAAGATACCAGACTTGATAAAGTATTAGGTTTGTACAACGCATCTTTTCCGCTGTCTAAAACTAACATCTGCCTTGCCAAGGCGCTAGCAAACAACTGATTATTTTTATCTTACCTTAAAGTATATAAGATAATGATTATCATTGTCAATTTATTTTTTTATTTCTATACTCCCTTCCGTCAAACAGCTCAAAACATCCTCTGCGATTACTGCCGGTTACTATATTTATATAACAGAAAAGGCATTTGGTGACAATCACCAAATGCCTTTTCCTGATACAGTTAAATAATTATGCTTTGCCGGGCGGTACAGTCTATAAACCGGCCAGCTTTTTGTAGCTTTCCAGTCTTTCTTTTGCATCCTGCTCCGTTTTGGCAAACAGCGCTTCGGCAAATTCCGGATACTGTCTCTTCAAGGACGAGTAGCGTACTTCTCCCATCAGAAACTCCTGGAAATTACCGCTCGGCTCTTTCGAATCTAAAATAAACGGATTTTTTCCCGCCTCTTTCAACAACGGATTATAGCGGTACGTTGACCAGTAGCCTGCCTCCACTGCTCGTTTCGTTTCCTGCTGGCTGCAGCCCATTCCTGCTCTTAAACCGTGATTGATGCACGGCGCGTACGCTATGATCAGCGACGGGCCCGGATACGCCTCCGCTTCGGCAATTGCCTTGAGCGTTTGATTTTTATCCGCTCCCATCGCGATTTGCGCTACATACACATAACCGTAACTCATCGCCATCAAGCCCAGGTCTTTTTTCTTGGTCTTTTTCCCGCTGGCCGCAAACTGCGCGATCGCCGCCGCCGGGGTCGATTTCGAGGACTGGCCTCCCGTATTTGAATACACTTCGGTATCAAACACCAGCACGTTGACATCCTCTCCCGACGCCAATACATGATCCAGGCCGCCGTAACCGATATCATACGCCCAGCCGTCTCCGCCAAATATCCATTGCGACCGTTTTACTAAAAAGTCCGCGCTGGACGCAATTTTGTTGAGCAGCTCATTGCCGCCTTTTTCCTCTTCCAATATTGCGATAATCTTATCCGCTCTCTCCCGGCTTCCTTCTCCCGTATTGCGCGTTTCCAGCCACTCGCTGAATACGGCCTCCAGCTCGGCGCTCACTCCCGACGCCAGCGCAGCCTCTATATCGCTTGCCAGGTTTTCCCTCACCGCTTTCGTTCCTAAGAACATCCCCAGGCCGAATTCCGCATTATCCTCAAACAAGGAGTTTGCCCAGGCCGGGCCATGGCCCCGGTGGTTTGTCGTATACGGTATTGCCGGCGCACTTGCTCCCCAGATCGACGAGCAGCCGGTTGCATTGGAAATCATCATTCTGTCCCCAAACAGCTGTGTCACCAGTTTCGCGTACGGCGTCTCACCGCAGCCCGCGCAGGCTCCCGAGAACTCCAGCAGCGGCTGTTCAAACTGGCTGCCTTTTACCGTCTTCTTATTCACCGGATTGGCTTTGGCCGATACACTTGTCGCATATTCCCATAACCGGGCTTGTTCCAGCTGCGTTTCCAGCGGCTTCATGATCAGCGCCTTCTGCTTGGCCGGACAAATATCCGCGCAATTGCCGCAACCCGCGCAATCCAGCGGGGAAACCGCCATCCGGTAGCTTAGTCCTTTGGCCCCCAGCGCCGCTTTTACCGCAAAACCTTCCGGCGCATTTTTTACTTCCTCTTCATCCGCCAGCACCGGTCTGATTGATGCGTGCGGACATACAAACGCGCACTGATTGCATTGGATACAGTTCTCCGCCTGCCACTCCGGCACCAAAATGGCTATGCCCCGTTTCTCATACGCCGCCGTTCCCACCGGGAACGTTCCGTCTTCCATCCCGGCAAACGCGCTGACCGGCAGGGCATCCCCTTCTTGCCGGTTCATTGGCTCAAGGATGTTTTTGATGAATTCAGGCGCATCTTTTGCTGCCGCCGCTTCGTCCGCCGCGCCCTTCCAGCTTTCAGGCACCGCTACTTTAATCGACGCCTCTATCCCCTGGTCAATGGCCGCGTTGTTCATATCAATAATCTTTTGCCCTTTATTTCCGTACGATCCAACCACTGCGTCTTTTAGATATTTTACCGCGTTTTCCAGCGGAATGATGTTGGCCAGCTTAAAGAACGCCGATTGCATGATCATGTTGAAGCGACCGCCCAGCCCCAGATCCTGCGCTATTTTTACCGCATTGACTATATAAAAGTTTATTTTGTTCTCGGCTATATACCGTTTCATCGCTCCCGGCAGTTTTTCTTCCAGCTCTTCCTCCGTCCAGGTGCAGTTCAGCAGAAATGTCCCATTGGCCTTCAGCCCTGCCAGTAAATCGTATTTATTTACATACGACTGCTGCGAACATGAGATAAAGTCTGCTTTATGGATCAGGTACGGCGATTTTATCGGCTGTTTCCCAAATCTTAAGTGCGACATGGTGATTCCGCCCGACTTTTTCGAGTCATAGGCAAAATACGCCTGCGCATACATCTCTGTTTTATCCCCGATGATTTTGATTGCGCTTTTGTTCGCTCCCACTGTTCCGTCAGAGCCTAAGCCCCAGAATTTACAGGCCGTTGTTCCCGCCGGCGTTGTGTCTATATCCGCTCCGCCTATGGGCAGCGATTTAAACGTGACATCGTCTACAATCCCAACCGTAAAACCATCTTTCGGCTGCTCGGCTTTCAGATTATCGTACACTGCTACGATATGGCTCGGGACAATATCCTTGCCTCCCAGGGCATACCGCCCTCCCACAATCACCGGCTGGAAATCCTGGCGGCCATAAAATGCTGTTTTTACGTCAAGATACAGCGGCTCCGCCAACGCTCCCGGTTCTTTCGTTCTGTCTAATACCGCAATTCTTTTCACTGTCTGCGGAATATACTTGAAGAAATGTTCCAGCGAAAACGGGCGGTATAAATGCACTGTCAGCAGGCCGACCTTTTCGCCTCTGGCGTTCAGGTAGTCAACCGTTTCCTCGGCCGCCTCACACACCGAACCCATCGCTATGATCATTCTCTCCGCATCCGGCGCTCCATAGTAGTTAAACAGGTGATATTCACGCCCGGTCAGCTTGGTGATCTCCGCCATGTAGCCTTCAATCAGCTCCGGCAGGGCATCATAATACTTATTGGCTACTTCCCTTTCCTGGAAGTAAATATCCGGATTCTGCGCGGTTCCCCGCACGACCGGACGATCGGGGTTCAAGGCGCCTTTTCTGAATTTATTGACCGCTTCCCAGTCTAATAATTTTTCCAGTTCACCGTATTCCAGCACTTCTATTTTTTGTATTTCATGGGATGTTCTGAAGCCGTCAAAGAAATTAATGAACGGCACCCGTCCTTTGATTGCCGCTAAATGCGCAATAGCGCTCAAATCCATCACCTGCTGCACGCTGCTCTCAGCCAGCATCGCACACCCTGTTTGACGGGCCGCCATCACGTCCTGATGATCGCCGAAAATACTCAGGGAATTGGCCGCAAGCGCCCGGGCGCTCACATGAAATACTGCGGGCAGCAGCTCACCGGCAACCTTATACATATTCGGAATCATCAGCAAGAGACCTTGCGATGCGGTATATGTCGTGGTAAGCGCTCCAGCTTGTAATGACCCATGCACAGCACCAGCGGCTCCGGCTTCCGACTGCATTTCAATCAGTTTTACCGGTTGCCCAAAGAGATTCTTTTTGCCCTGGGCCGCCCATTCATCCACGCTCTCGGCCATTGGTGAGGACGGAGTAATCGGATAAATTGCTGCAATATCGGTAAATGCATACGATATATGCGCGGCGGCTGCATTACCATCCATGGTTTTCATTTTTCCTGCCACTGAACTAATCGCTCCTTTATTTTTTTTTGACTAATTGGGAATAAAACACTAAGTACCTGCAAGCATTGTTAAATTATTCACATGTTTTGCCTGCAAAGTACCCGCATCTGATAAGATCCGGATACCTTGCAATTTTTTCACGCTGCAACGAGCTTGATATTTCTCAGGGAAGCAGGCCTATTTTTTTTGCTTGTTCCTGCAACGACGGCTGGAATTTAGGATGAGCAATTTCCAACAGCGCCGCAGCTCTTTGCCGAATGCTTTTGCCACGCAGGTTAGCGGTGCCATATTCTGTAACCACGTACTGCACATCATTGCGGCTGGTCGATACGGCTGCCCCCTTATCCAGTTCGATTACAATACGCGAAACAGACCCTTTCGCTGCGGTTGACGGCAAGGCAATAATTGATTTCCCACCGGGAGACCGGCTTGCGCCCCGGACAAAATCCACTTGCCCGCCAATGCCGCTAAATTGCTTCGATCCCATCATTTCCGCATTGACCTGACCCATTAAATCCACTTGTACAGCGGAATTAATAGAAATCATATTTTCATGCTGGCCAACAACGCAGGGATCATTCACATAATCCGACGGTCTTAAATACACTACCGGGTTTTGGTCAATAAAATCATACAGTTTGCGTGTCCCCATCAAGAAAGTGGCGACAAATAAGCCGGAATTGATGGTTTTTTTACGATTCGTAATGACACCGGCGTTAACCAGATCTACTACCCCGTCCGAAAACATTTCTGAATGGATCCCCAGATCCTTCTTGTCCTTCAGGAACAGCAGTACGGCATCCGGAATAGCCCCAATGCCCAATTGCAGGGTTGCGCCGTCCGGCACCAGGTTGGCGATCTGCTGTCCGATACTGCGTTCCACGTCACCAATAACCGGCGAGGGCAGCTCGATTAAATCCTCCTCTTGTTCCACAAGCAGGCTGATATTATCAAGGTGTATTCTCGCTCCCTGGGTACGCGGCAACCGCCGGTTCACCTGGGCGATTACCAACTCGGCGGTTTCAGCCGCGGCAACCGTATAGTCGGCTGATATGCCATAGCTGCAAAAGCCTTCTTCATCAGGTGGCGTTACTTGCAGCAACGCCACCTGAACCGGAAGAATTTTTTCCTTAAACAGGCGGGGAATCTCCGAGAAAAAGCAAGGAGTATAATCAGCCCGCCCCTCTTCCACCGCCTTGCGGGTACTCCGGCCGACAAACAGGGCATTATGCCGAAAGCTTTTTTCCATACCCGGCTGGGCATAAGCGGAATCTCCCATTGCCACCATATGAACAATCTCAACATTTTGCAATTCCTGGTAGCGTTCGGTCATTGCCTTGGTTAACGCCTGGGGTTCCCCGCAGGCATGACCAATCACCACCCGGTCGCCGGATTTAATACGCTTAACGGCTTCGGCCGCCCCAACCAGCTTATGCTGATGCTTTTTTTGCCAATTTTCCATCCTCATCACTCATTCCGCTATAGATTAGCCGCCAGCCAGGGCAGCTTTGGTGCTAATTTTTTTTAGTGCTGATTTTTTTTCTTGATACCGGCAATCTCTTTCGCCAGTTCCTTTTTGCTGCCCAGGTCGCCCTGCCGGGCAATCATTACTCTTTGCGCCTGTGGCGAGCCGGCGCCATGCATGGACTCTGTCCGGTAGCCGACCGCAGCAGTGCCCAGCGTCAGGTTTTCCACCAGCCGCAGAATCCGCATCCGGTCTTCCATTGGAATACTGTCTACTCCTTTAAAGTATTTTTCTACAATTTTACCAATTTCCGGATGACGCAAATCATGCTCCGACGGCAGGGTAACCATCAGGCCGCCGGCGACATCTTCGGCCAGCCGGGCGATTTCATAGGGCAGTCTGGTAATATTCTGTTTGCAAACATTGGCCAGCAGCAAATCAATTATATAGTTGCCTGAGGCCGTTTTCTGCCCTTCAGCCGAACAGGCAATGCCGCAGGAATACAACGATTCATTTAAATGCACCATTTCAATTAATTTGTCTTTAATATGCGAAGCTTTTGCAACCCCGTTGTATTCGGCAGCCAAAGCCGCAGCCCCAATGAGGACATCGCCAACCCCAACCTTACAGCCGCCGTAACTTTGCCGGTGGTAACCGGCAAAACGCTCAACCAGACTGCCGCTGAATTCATATTCACCGCACATGAATACATACTCCCAGGGAATAAACACATTCTCAAACACCATCAGCGCCTCGTGGCCGCCAAATTGTTTATTGCCGACATCGATTTCAACGCCTTCCAGTTTGCGGGTATCGCAGGACTGCCGGCCATAAATATAGAATACTCCTTCGGCGTCAGCCGGCGCGGCAAAAGACACGGCATAATCGGCATCGTCCTTGCCCATGGCGATGGTGGGCATAACCAGTATCCAATGCGAATTAATCGCCCCGGTTTGGTGGGCTTTGGCGCCTCTGACCACGATGCCGTCAGCCCGCTTTTCCACTACTCTAACGTACATGTCGGGATCGGCCTGCTTATGGGGCGGCAGGCTGCGGTCACCTTTCGGGTCAGTCATTGCGCCGTCCACAGTCCAGTCCTCTTCCTGCATCCGCTCAAGAAACTTGGTAAACCGTTTATGATAGTCAGTGCCCAGTTTTTCGTCCATCTCAAATGTTACGCTGTCCACCGCATTAATTGCATCCATTCCTACACAGCGCTGAAAGCAGGCCGCGGTCTTTTGACCAAGCAGCCTCTGCATTTTAACTTTTTTAACCAAATCATCGGTGTTCTGATGCAAGTGGCAGAAACGGTTGACCCGCTCGCCGTTCAAATGCGACTCAGCGGTCATCAGTTCCTGATATTCCGGAATCTGCGCCAGTTCATAAGTTTTTTTCACCGAATTCAGGGATGGCCGGATGATCGGATGATCAACCGGGTTTTCCACCAATTCCCCCTGCACATAGACCTTTAGCTTCATTTTCCGTAAACTTTCTTCATATTGCTCTGGTGTTTTCAATGCCATTTTCATGACCTCCCCATATAATTGAATTAATATAACTGACTATAAATGTCCACCATTTGCTGCCGAGATAATGGTGCATAATTATTCTTCAGCAGCCGTTGCTGATTTTCCAGTACGCTATCGGCAAAGGTTTCAATCTCCGCCCGTTTCATGCCATACTCCCGCAGTGGCTTACGCGGTAAGATACTTTCCAGTAAACTGTCGAGTTCCTTCCACACGCTGGCGTTCGGCACGCCCAATAGCTTGCTTAGATGCGCTTCAAGAGTGGTAATCCTGCCAACCGGATCTATTCTTTTATAGGCTTTAAATACTTCGGTAAACAGTTGCTGGTTAGCCTCGCCGTGCGGAACATGATAAACGCCGCCCAGCGGATAACTCAGGGCATGAACCGCTCCCACGCCGGTATTGCCAAAGGCAATGCCGGCATAAGCGCTTGCCAAAAGGAAATCTTCAATAATAACATTACGATGCTCAGGCCCTTTATCCACGATCTGCTGATAGCCGCCGATAATCATTTCCAGCGCCCGGATGCCAAACAGCTCGGTAATCTGGTTAGAAGCAGGAGCCACAAAAGATTCGGTGGCATGAATCAATGCATCAATTGAACTGGTGGCGAAAACCTTAAATGGCAGACTTTTCAGCAGACCCGGTATAAGTACCGCATAATCTGCATATAATACGTCTGTCGCCAATCCTTTTTTGGTATTTTGCTCTTTAATTTCCAAAATGGAAATATTGGTCATTTCACTGCCGGTTCCGCAAGTGGTCGGAATAAGCAAAAGTTCTTTTTCCTTGCGAAGCTCCACTTGGCCGCTGAAATACTCGGCGGCGGTATGATTGCCGCCCAGCGTCAGCAGTTTGGCCATATCAATGACCGTACCGCCGCCTACGGCAACAACGCGTTTGAACTGATGCTTGCGCACATCGGCAAGCATCGCATCCATCATATGATTGGACGGTTCCCCGACCCCGTATTTTTCTTGAAAAATCCGCTTGCTCTGATCGTTATCACGCTGCATTCCTGCAGTATAAATATACTCATTCGTGACCACCAGGTCATCGGAGCCGATGCTGAACGCATCGGCAAACTCACCATAATTTTGATATATCGCTATTTGCGGCACAATCCTAAATGGCTTCATGCAGTTTTCCCCCTCCTTAATTCCAGATGGTGGCATCTTCGGGCATCTTTGCTTCCTTATTGAAATAACCAATTCGTGATACATTGATTAAATGCTCGTAGCTTAAATTTTCCGAAATGCTGTTGTTGCCCCAGGAACCGCAGCCCAGAGTAGTGGTGGGATTAAACCCGTTATGGATGCTGCCTCCCGCTCCGGTGGAGGAAGGCTGATTGACTACCAGACGGCTGATTGGCAACTGCCGGCCGGCCTCTCTAAGATGGTCCTCATTATTAGAGTGAACTACCGCGGTATGTCCTGCGCCTTCGTAAAACAAGTTGGTTTTGGCAATATCAATGGCTTCTTCAAAACTGTTGTAGCTAAGTGTGTTCATATAAGGAAACATTTTTTCCTTGCACAGAATATCCAGTTCACCCTTGCCGGATGACTGTAAAATGACGATCTTTGCCCATTCCGGTACAGGAACCCCGGCGGCTGCGGCAATATGCTGCACCGATTGACCAACCAATTTGGTGTTGATTTTACCTTCAGGAAACATCACTTTACGAAACCTTTCAATTTGTTCGGCTTCCCGGATATAATAACCGCCGTGTTTGGCAAAAGCAGCCATAATTTCTTCATGCTTTTCCGCGGGCGTAATTACGCATTGCTCCCCCGAACAAATAATGCCATTGTCAAACTTGCGGCCGGCGATAATATCCTTTGCGGCCTGCTCATAATCGTATTCTCTGTCCACAATTACCTGCACATTGCCTGCTCCCACGCCATAAGCCGGTTTGCCGCTGGCATAGGCCGCCTTTACCAGCCCCATGCCGCCGGTGGCCACAACCGCATCGGCAACGCCCATCAGTCCCTGGGTCAGTTCCATGGTAGGTTCTTCAATGATCTGAATCAAATGCTCCGGCGCTCCCAGTTTATTTAACGCCTCGTTCATCAAGGCCACGGCATGAGCCGAGCAACGCTTGGACCGGGGATGCGGCGCTACTATAATCGAATTGCGCCCTTTTAGAGCAAACATCGCATTGCACATCGGCGTTACTACCGGATTGGTTGTTGGCGTAATTGCAGCAATTACTCCTTTGGGTTTGGCTACATAGACCAATCCCTTTTCCGGTTCCTCTTTTATGATATCAACTGATCTTTTGTCTTTAAGGCTCAGCCAGATCATTCTGGATTTCCCTTTATTTTTCGCCACTTTGTCCTCATACACACCCATTCCGGTCTCATCCACTGCTTCCCGGGCCAGAAGCTCGGCATTGTCATAAATAGCCTTGCCAATTGCCCTGACAAAACCATCTACCTGGGCCTGATTGCACTTTTCAATTTCGGCCTGCGCTTGCCGGCTTTGTCTGAGCATTTTTTGTAAAATTTCTCCATCTGTCATGTTTTATCCCAACCTTTACATTGAATTTTAAGATTAGCGCAATAATGCGCTAGCAATAACGATATTCTGAATCTGGTTAGTTCCTTCATAAATCTGGGTTATTTTCGCATTGCGCATCAACCGCTCAACCGGATATTCCCGGCTGAATCCATAGCCGCCAAAAATTTGCACGGCATCAGTGGCAATCGCCATAGCCGTATCGGAAGCATACGATTTGGCCATAGCGGCTTCCTTGGAAAAAGGCCGGCCTTCATCTTTGGCATAGGCGGCCTGATAGGTCAAAAGCCTCGCCGCCTCCAGCCTGGTTGCCATATTGGCCAGCATAAAGGCCACGATCTGCTGGCTCGCAATCGGCTTGCCAAACTGCACTCTTTCTTTGGCATATCTTATGGCATGATCCAGGGCGGCCTGCCCGATGCCCACAGCCTGCGCGGCAACGCCGATACGTCCGCCGTCCAGCGCCGTCATTGCAATTTTGAAGCCCTGACCTTCGGCGCCCAGCAACTGATCTGCCGGAACTTTTACGTTCTCGAAAATTAATTCCCTGGTTACAGACCCGCGGATTCCCATCTTCTTTTCCCGCTTGCCGAAGTTAAACCCCGGCAGCCCCTTGGGTAGAATAAAGGCGCTTATTCCCTTGCTGCCCTTGGCTGGGTCGGTCATGGCGAAAACAACATAGGTCTCGGCCTCGCCGCCATTGGTAATGAAAATTTTGCCGCCGTTTAGAATATATTCGCCGCCCTGCCGGACCGCTGTTGTCTGCATGCCGGCCACATCGCTGCCGGCATTACGCTCAGTGAGAGCAAATGCGCCCAGATGGCGGCCTTCAGCCAGCGGCTTAAGATATTTTTGCTTTTGGTCCTCCGTGCCATACTGGCTAATCGGCCACTGACACAGAAATACGGAGGCTGATAAAGATGAAGCTAAGCTGTCATCGGTTTTTGACACTTCCTCCACAGCCAGAGCAAAATCCAGATAGGTTCCGCCTGAGCCGCCCAAGTCTCTGGAATAGCAAAGACCGGTAAGTCCCAGCGATCCCATTTCGTCATACAACGTCCGGTCGAAAAATTCATTCTCATCCCGTTCGTCAACTCCGGGCGCTATTTTGTCCCTTGCGAAGTCGCCGATCCGCTGCTGCAACAATTTTTGATCATCACTCAGATCAAATTTCACTTCCCAGCCCCCTTATCAGCAAACGACATTGTCGTCATATCTCTGCATGACCTCAATCAGCAACGGCAGAATTGCAGTGGCGTCAGCAGTTACGCCAATATCGGAAACCTCAAAGATAGGCGCTTTTTCATCTTTATTGATGCTGATAACCAGCCCGGCGTCCTTCATCCCGCAAACATGATGGGTTGCACCCGATATGCCTACCCCGATATATACTTTCGGACGAACGGACTTCCCGCTGGTCCCGATCATCTGATATTCTTTCGCCCAGCCTTCGTCAAGAGGCGGCCTGGTGCAACCGACCGCTCCGCCCAGCATTAACGCCAGGGTCTCAATCAATTGCCAGTTTTCTTTGCTCATCAAACCAAAGCCGCCCACTACCACCACATCGGCTTCTTCCAGCGGAACGCCTTTTTGTTCTTCCCTGGTAATGCCGATTGCTTTCACCCGGCCTTGATCTTCGGCAATGATCGCGCTTGGGTCAAATTGTTCCACCGAGCATTCCACATTAAGATAGCAAGCGGCTTTACCCAAAATACCAGGCCGGATCGTCGCCATTTGCGGCCGCCGTTCAGGACATAGGATATCACCCAATACTTTTCCGCCAAAAGCCGGTACTACGGCAACCAGGTTTCCATCGTCATTCAGCCGTAAATCAACACAATGCGCCGACACGCCTGTCTTCAAACGGGCGCCAAGAGTCGGCGCCAAATCTGATCCGGCCGCGGTAGCGCCCATTAAAACAATTTCCGGCTTTTTTAATTCCACTAAAGTTTTCAATATTGCCGCATAGATATCGTTTTGAAAAAGACGCAGTTCCGGATGATCAACGATAATTACTGCTTCCGCGCCTGCCTCGGCCAGCTTAGCCTGGCAACCGGCCAGATTCTCCCCCAAAATGACGGCGGTTACCGGCTCACTGATCCCGCCCTGCTCCTTTAATTGTCTGGCTTTGGTGAGCAATTCAAAGCTTACGCCGCTCAAACCATCTGCGGTTTGCTCAGCCACGACCCAAATGCCCCGGTATGCTTTATCATTTTGCATCAGCCAATTCCCCCCTTTGAAACTAAGTTGATGCCGGCAGCCCGTAATTTAGTAAATATCTGAACTGCAATTTCTTCCGGTGTTCCGGTAAGCTGCTGACCTTTGCGGGCCATAGAAGGAATAGCGATATCTCCTGGCCAGGTGGGTGAACCTTGCTGCCCCAGCAGGCTTTCATCCGCTTTCAGTTCGGTTTTGCCAAGCACCGCCAATGGTTTCTTGCGGGCCTTCATCACACCCATCGCACTGGTATAACGGGGTTTATTGGCTTCACGGGCTACAGCCAGCAGAGCCGGCAGCTTAATGACATATTCGCCAACCGCATTATCCAGTTTGACTTTGGCCTGTATTTCCCGGTCGTTGTTGAAAGCGAATTCCTTTACATTCCACAAATGGGCGATACCCAGCCATTCGGCCAGCTGGGATGGCACCTGGGCCGTAGCGCCGTCGGCGCTCTCAGTGCCGGTAAAGACAAGATCGAACGCTCCGTTTTGCTTGATCCCTTGCGCCAGAGTATAGGAAGTCGCCAGCGTATCGGCGCCGGCAAACGCCCGGTCGGATAACAGCACAGCTTCGTCGGCTCCCATGGCCATTGCTTCATACAACTCGCTTTTGGCCTCAGGAGGAGCCATGCAAAATACCACTACTTTGCCGCCATACTTCTCTTTGACCTGCAGAGCCGCTTCCAGCGCACTTTTGTCCGCAGGATTGACAATGGTCGGAATCCCGGTCCGGGTAATTGTTTTGGTTCTCATATCAATCGTAATTTTATCGTAATCGTTGGGATCGGGTACCGATTTAATGCATACTGCAATATTTAACCCCACACTGTTGCCTCCTTTTTTGTTGCTGTTGATCAGCGTTTCAGCGTTTCAGCCGCAATGACGACTTTCAACACATCCGAAGTTGCCCCGGCGGTCGAACCGGCCAGTGCATCCCGCAAAAACCGCCCAACCGGATATTCATTAATTGCGCCATAGCCGCCCATCAAATCAATGGTACGCTTAGCCGACCGTATGGCCCCCTCGGTTGCCAGGTATTTGGACTGGGCAAACTCACCCGCACAAGGCAGCCCCTGGTCTTTCATCGCCGCCGCCCGGTAAGTCAGCAGCCAGGCCGTTTCATAATCCAGCTTGGTCTCCGCAATGGCAAACTGAATATTCATGAGCTTGTTGAGTGGTTTGCCATAAATAATCCGTTCATTGGAAAACTTGACCGACTCTTCCAGGCAGCCCCGCAGAATGCCTACATTGATGGCGCTCATTCCGGCCCGGCCCACTTCCTGAATAGTGGATAAAGCTATTTTGGGACCACTGCCCTCCTGCGCCAGCATTTGCTCAGGTCCAAGTGTAACATTGACACAGCTCACATCGCCGGTGTTTGACGACCGCAGCCCGATTTTGTGCTCAACCCGGCCCGAAGTATGGCCTGGTGTATCTTTATCAATCAAAAATGCCGTCATAACTGGCCGGCCTTTCTCATTTTTCCCGGTAATTACCGTCCACAGATCAATATCAGCCACAGCAGCATTGGTAATAAAACATTTTCGGCCATTCAGCACCCATTTGCCGTCCTTAAATTCGCCTGTTGACTTTTGCCCCATAAAATCCGAACCGCCGGTCGCCTCGGTTAATGACAAAGCGCCGATCTTTTTGCCGCTGGCCAGATCAGGCAAATATTTTTGTTTTTGCTCCTCTGTGCCAAAAAACAATATCCCGCCCATGCACAACTGATGCGCCATTACGCTGATCGCCAGGCCCGCCGAGTGCCTGCCCAATTCTTCCAGGCAAATTGACCGTTCAATAAATCCCAGACCGGCTCCGCCATATTCTTCAGGAACAAAAGTTCCGATAATGCCCATTTCACCCAAAAGCCCAAACAATTCGGTCGGACAATAATTCTGTTCGTCCCATTCATGAGCCTTGGGCGCTATTTCCGCCTCCACAAATTCCCTGATCACTTTGCGCAGCATTTCCTGTTCCTCAGTAAGTGTAAACAAACCCATATTCATATCCTTCCTTTCCTTTTGCTCAAAGCATAATTACTATTTTTCATTTACAGCTAGTTTTTCGCAAACAGATCAATCAGTGCTGCCGCCCGGCCTAGCGCTTCATCACCTCCTCAAAAACAAAATCCCTCTCCGCCGCTGGCGAAAAGGGACATTTTTATTACAGGAACCTCAAAATTCCCACGGCAAATAAGCCTGAAAATTTTGAATCTTTCCGGTAATCTCCTCCCCATCGCTCGCAGGTCAAACGGTGATTGTCGAACAGGCAGTTCTTCTGGCTTAGCTTCATCAAAACTCTGCGCCTTCCCGGATCTCTCCAGTGACGTTGTTGCAGATTCTTCAACTATACAGCGGCGGGACCGCGCCGGCTTTTCACCGGTCTTCTCTATTAAGCCCTAAAGGCACCTATTCCGAATGGTATAAAATTTTTTGCAAAAATGCTGCTATAACTTATCCCAAGCCAGTTTGCTGGCTTACAGATCAAACGGTAATTGTCCAACAGGAATTTGACCAAAATCTGTAACTCCCCCCGATTTCTCCGGTGTCGTTACTGCAGATTTTTAAGCCATGCGGGGGAAACGCACCGCCCTTCCCTATTAGCCTAAAATCGCCTGTCGCCGATATTATGAATTTTTTCACATAGCTGGCAATCTGCCCGGTTGCTAATCCGCCAGCTGCTGACTCAGATACTAGCGGTAATTGTCGAACAGACAATTTTTCTGGCGGCCTTTGGCCCCCGGATATCCATTGGCGAAGCGCGCTGGCTTTTCTACCTGTCTTCCCGCTTAAGCACGAAAGGATACCTATTCTGGACATTATGAAATTTTTCACAAAACACCTTACACGCTAAGTATTACACATCAAATCCTAATTTGTCAATATAAATAAGACAAATAATTTAAATTATTATAATATTTTTATTATTAAAATAATTAACCTTTTTTCGTCTGCTTTGCAACAAAACAGACGAAGCTGCATAAAGATTATTTTCGACATTATTCTTTAAAATACGGAAATGTGATATAGTAAATAAGACAATTATTGAGGCCATTTTTATACAAATATTGCCACAGTTAAGAAGGGGGAAAAATGAAGTTTCTTTGGTTAAAACTTGTAGTTTTCAGTCTTGCCTGGGCCTTGATATTGCCTCCTGCGTGGGCTAAAACCATCCTGTATGTACCACTGGATGACCGGCCGGTATCACTGGATTATGCGGCAGACACCGTCAAAGCGGTGGATTGGACAATTTTAACGCCGCCGGTTGATTATCTTGGCGGCCGCAACCGCAATGGCAATCCTGAGCGGTTATGGGAGTGGGTACAAGCCAATGCCGCCTCGGCGGATGCCTTAGTATTGTCAAATGACGCATTGTTGTATGGCAGTCTGGTGGATTCCCGCATACACAGCTTTAGCCGCCTCGAGCTCGGCTGGCGCTTACAAAATTACAACACCTTGCGTAAGGCATATCCCGACATGCCTATTTATGTTTTCAGTACGCTGATGCGATCGCCGCAAACCGATTCGGCAGTTGTCGAACCGCTTTATTATGAGCATTACGGCCGGGAAATTTTCCAGCTGACAGCCTTAAGAGACAAAGGGGAAATTCAGGCCTTGACGCCGGTTGAACGGACAACCATGGCCACACTGGAAGCAGCCATTCCGACGGAATATCTGGCCGACTGGCTGGAACGCAGAGAAAAGAATTTCCAGCTTAATACCCGGCTCGTAGATTTGGCCCGCAACGGTTTGTTTGATTATCTCATTATTGGCCGGGACGACACCGCCCCTTTTTCCCAGTCTCACCGTGAAGCCCGCTGGCTTACCAAGTTTACCCGCGGACTGGCGGACAACCAATATCTGGCTTTCCCCGGAGCCGACCAACTGGGCATCCTTCTGCTAGCCAGGGCTTATAACGAGCTTACCGGGCAAAAACCGGCGGTGGCCGTTCATTATACCCTTGGCAAAGGCGGAGCAACAACTGCCGGTTATGAAGACCAGCCAATTGACCAAACCATTCGCGACCATATCCTGGCTGCCGGCGGCAGGCCGGCGGACAAATCAGCCGCTCCTGATTTAATCCTGGCCGTCAACACTCCATTAAACGGCAAGACAGCCGAAGCTGAAGTATTTGAAAACTTTGCAATGGATAACCTATACACCCGCCAATTTGCCGCTGATATCGGCGAGTGGTTAAACCAGGGCATTCCGGTGGCGGTTGCCGATATTGCCTTTGACAACGGGTCTGACAACTCCTTATTAAACGCCTTTCACCAGCAGCATTTGCTGGACCGGCTTAGCGCTTATTCCGGCTGGAATACGGCCAGTAATACCATGGGCTACAGTGTGGCGCAGGGCATGCTGGCCCGCGGCATGAATGCAAAAACGCGCCAGCTGCTGCTGGCAATCCGCTACCTCGACGACTGGGCCTATCAGGCTAATATCAGAAAAGACCTTTACCGGAATAGGATCGTCCCAAACTATGCCAACCCCGAATACATCGCCTACCTGGAGCCTGAGCTGCTGCCAGAGCTCAACGAGCGCCTGCAAAAGTTTACCCGGCAATACCTCTGGCTGGATCCTGTTGCCGTTCAGGCAGTCTTCCCCTGGCACCGGATGTTTGAAATCACCGTAGAAATCAAACCACCTGTAGGAACAATCCCCACAAAGGAAAGTCGTTTTCAATTGCCGGCCGAGTGCGCCAGCCATGAAACGCCGGATTTCCACCGGATGGAAAATCGCAGCATTACCCATGATTTTCAGAACTTGTACTGCGACAATCTTGAAACTGCGGGCTGATGGCGGACGAATTCCCGCAAGACAAGGCCGCGGAATCGAGGCATACCGGCGTATGCCAACTGGCGGCGCTTACGGAAACCGGCCGTAGCTGAACTTCAGGGTGGTGCAGTACTGGAGCGGCAGCCTTAACGGTATATTATACGCAACGTTCTGCCAAATTATACCTGTTATTGTCAGACAGGCCGTACATTTGGTTATTAAAACAAAAATCAGCTGTCTCCCTGTTGAGACAGCTGATTTTTTTGGACTGCCTGCAGAAGGCTGGCTGGCGGACTGCCCATGCAGGAGCGGAATAGCCGCATTCTATTTTACCTTTCTGACCGCAACCACCACCGGGATGGTAATTAACACTGAAACCAAAGCCTCCGGCAGGCCGTTCATCACGGCAATACTGGCAATTACATTGAATACGGTATCCGGATTGATCCCGCGGGCGGCTGCGAAATCAGCCGCATACAGCAGATAAATCATGCCCAAAACGCCAATGGTATTGGTCAGGGAACCAATTGCCGCACCCAAGCCAATCGCAACAAACTCCCGCCGCCCTGACAGCAGCCGGTAGGAATAATACGCTGTTAAAGCAATCAATACCCTTGGCAATACTGAAACCAAGGGATTAATAAAGGCAAATGACAACAAATTAGGGGCTGCCATATTCTGAAAAATACTAAACAAACCAAAGATTAACCCTATCAGCAGGCCAACGGCCGGGCCTTCCAGCAAAGCCCCGATAATCACCGGAATATGCATAATCGTAGCTTTTGCCATAGGCAGCGGGATAAATCCATAGCCTGTTAGCCCCAGGATTACGCAGATCGCCGACAACATCCCGACAACCGCCATTTTTCTAACCTTAGACTTATGCTGAATACGTTTTTCCATCTTCATACCCTCCGCTCTTATTCCTTAAGGATATAAGTCGAATATAACCTGCCGCTATGTCAAGTTCGGTTTCTAACAGAATACCGACTATATCAATATTACCGTTCAACAAAAAAGCCCAAACTCCTGCTCGCCGCAAAGATACCTGCCGCAGTCATGTTCCGCTGTTCCCCTTGAAGAAAAATTCCGGGAGCAAACAGTTCAGTATCAGAAATTTACCTACAGGGCGTTAAGAAAATGCAAGCAGTTTCCTGTTTGCATTTTCTTATACAACCTGGATGAAAACCTCCATAACACCGCCGCATACCATTCCTTCATCGGCGGCCGCATCGTTGAGCATATTAACCTGATAGACAAACGACTGCCCGGCGTCAATTGCATGCAACGCCTGCAGCCGGACCTCAGCCTCGGCGCAGCCGCCGCCAATCGTTCCGGTAATCCTTCCGTCAGGCTGCACCAGCATTTTACTGCCCGCTTTACGGGGCGTAGATCCCCGTGTGTCAATGATGGTAACCAGAGCTGCCTTAAGGCCCTGCTGCCGGTTACGGCAAATAGCTTCAAGGATACTTATTTCCATCTCACCACTCCTGTTTGCTGCTTAACGGCCGGCAGCTGCCGCCGCGCTCTGCTGCGATAATCTCGGCCGCAATACTGACAGCAATTTCGGCAGGACTCTGCGCGCCAATATCCAGGCCGATCGGCGATTTCAGCCTGCGAAGCAGTTCTTCAGCCAGGCCTTCCTCAGCCAGCATATTTAATACCAAACGAACCCGCCGCCGGCTGCCAATCATGCCGATATAGCCGGCAGCGCGCGGCAGAGCTGCTCTTAAACAATCCAAATCATAGCGATGGCCCCGCGTAACAATGATAACGGCAGCGTAGCTTTCTAACGCCAGCTCTGCAATGACCCGGTCAAAGCTTCGGCAAATTACCTCTGCCTGAGGGAAACGGGCGCAATTGGCAAACTCAGGACGATCATCCACTACTGTGACTTTATAGTCAAGCATAGCCAGCAATTCCACTACCGGCTGACTGATATGCCCGGCGCCCAGCACTAACGCGCAACGGCTGCCGCTCAGTTTATCCCAGAATAACTGATAACGCCCTTCATGTTCAAATTCAATTAAACACGGGGCTGTCCATGTCAGGGTCTGAATGTACTGTATCACCCCCGCCGTAAAGGCTGCGTCAACAAGCAGTCCAACCTGCGCCTGCCCTGCGGGAACAGCCAGCATTTGCCCCACAGCCGAGGCTTGCTGTCCGGGGGCGGCAATAACGGTAATCAGGTCGGCGGAACAGGCTTGTTCCACTAAAATTTTGAGTTTTGCAAAAATGTCCATACAAATCCTCCGCCAACTTATATAGCATTGAAGCGGACCAGTCGCAGCCTAGTCCGGTAAGTATGCCTGTCATTCCCATTGCCCGAAAGGAATCAATTCTCTTGCAGAAAACGGTGTAGTTCCTGAACGGTTGCCAATAGATAGTCAGGTTCAGCTGCCTTAAGTTCAGCCTGACTGCCATAGCCATAACCAATTGCCGCCGCCGCAATTTTGTTGTTTTTCGCCCCCAGCACATCGTACTTGCGGTCTCCCACCATGATCATCCCCGCCGGATCGGTCTCAGGCAGTTCAGAGCGCACAAACGCAATAACTGCATTTTTTTCAGCTCTGGTTCCATCAAGATTGCTGCCTGCTACCAACAGAAAAAATCTTCGCAGATCAGTATTGTATCATATAACAGACTGGGCCCCTTTCAATATCTCATAATCACATTTTAGCAGTTGCCCTGCGTATTGTCTAATACAGATTAAAATTGTCTGCTGAATTGTCATTGGGGGTTGAAGAAAAAATCAATATTGGTATAATGGAATTATTAGTACTTAATACGGCTTATCATGATCAGCGGTATAAGACATCAATACCGCCTGCCAGAGCTAACTTCGACGTATAAAGGAGGCCAATCCCAGTGATAAACTGGAAAAAAGATTACGAAACAGGGATAACACAAATTGACGATCAGCATAAAAAACTGCTTGAAATTGCCGGATCAGCGCTAACTCTGTTAAAAAACGATCTCTACATTGATAAATACGACGAGATTATTGCTATTTTAGAAGAACTCAAAGACTATACGATCTATCATTTCAACTCGGAGGAAGAATATATGCTAAGCGTTGGGTATAAAAAATTTCTTTCCCATAAAGTTGAACATGTTGCTTTTATTGAGAAAATAAACAATATTGATCTGAATAATCTTGACCGGAACCAGGATAAAGCGTTATTAGGCATTCTTGAATTCGTGATTAACTGGATTGATGACCATATACTGAAAAAAGACAAACTCATCGCCGGCTAGTACCGCATTCATCAGTTGTTATACAAAAGGACGGCTTTTTGCCGTCCTTTTGTATACAACTTACTTTGCTTTTTTTTCATTCTTTTGGGGTGGATTAGGAGCTGCAACCGGCGGAAACGCCAAATCCTGATCGTCAGGTGCATTGTCACGACAGCAGATTTGCTCCCGTTCAGAAACATCGGACATCGTATTGTCCAGCAAGCTGCGCAGTTTGTCCATCATCATCACCTCAAAATTAGTCTAACCACAAAATAGCAAAAAAAGTCTGCTGAGCGATGGAAAATGTTGTACCTTTACCGCCCGCTCGTTCGCCCTTGTAAATATATAGTTAAGGCGGTGGCTTCACCGGCAAATTGCGACTTATAGCACAGCCTGGCGTATTTTACAATAAACCCCGGAATCAAAGCCGCCGACTGGCCGGCCGCAATTCGGCATATACCGCTTTCATCCTGCCAGCTGCGGCCGTCGGCGCTCTGCTGCAAAACGGCAATCGCCCCGTGAGCGCCGGTATTAACAACAATATACGAGTAATTAAAGCGCAAAATATTAACAACTGGCGTTTGCTGCCATTCATCAGCACTTACTACATTATTTTGAAGCTCAAGAGTTGACGAAGCGCATTTTCCCGGGGACGCGTCTGCCTCCTGATAACCAATCTCCAAATACGGCCATTGCTGGGAGTCCGGATGCCTGCTGCTGACCAGTCCTGTCAGTTCGTTCAAGGTTTCATCATGAGCCTTAATGAGTATTCCCAGATTTACGGCTGCTCCACTATACCAGTTCTGCACTAATGAAGTAGTATCAAAGCAAACCACCTGCGCTGGTCCACTGGCGGTTTGCTTACTGTCTATTGGTTGACTATTGGTTAAGATGGGCGTACGGCGTAATTTTCTTTTTAAAGAATATCTGGACATAATCTGGTACACATCAATTGTCTTTATCCGTCCGGGGCATTCATCATAACCTATGTAACAGGCAAGCCTTGCACTTAAAATGATCAGTCCCTGAGGTAACGGCGAGAGATCAAACTGCAGTAAGCTGCGATAAACCCTGCCTGCCTGCCGCCCAAACAAGAGTATCGGCTTACGCTGGCAAACCATGCAATTTCCCGATATGCCTTTTGTAATCCAAAAGGCGTTGTGTTGCGGCGGCTTTATAAAAATAGTCCTCATAAGCAAATCCTCCTATAAGTAACATATTCCCGCCTAATTGATTTTGTCATAAAGACAGCCTGACAGTTAGCAAAATATCGCTGACTGTCAGGCTGTTTTATGATCTTACTGATACTTTCCGTCATGAAATATGGAATGAAATTGCAAAGATTTTTCAAACGGAAATTTCGCACAATGCAGACCAAATCTGAGACGATTGCAGAATTCCAATTATTAACCGTCATTTGGTAACCAAATGAAACCTGCACGCATAAAGTATATTGTAATGCATTATGTTAATTTTAAAGGAGGAATATTAAGTGCCTAATTTAAAGGTCCTGCAAGATCAGCCTGCGCAGCTAAAAAGTCAGTTATACGGCTTTGACGGTGCGAATGTCCGCCCCTTACTTACTGATAACACCGGACGCACCAATATCAGGCCGCTTGATACCAGCACAGATAGTGTTACAGTCGCTGCAACCGATCTTGATGTCCGCGACTTAACTGCCGCAACCGACAGTATATTGGTCTATGGCAACGACGGTACCAGCAATCAGTTGATTAAAACCAACGCT
>NZ_FNHB01000015.1 GCF_900104455.1 Dendrosporobacter quercicolus | reverse complement strand
TTTGACTACGAATCAAAAGGTCGCAGGTTCGAATCCTGCCGGGGTCGCCATGAGAATATAGATGTGTCGCGGGTCGGTGGCCTGTGACACTTTTTTACTTATGTAACCTTGTCCCTTAGCTTGTCCCTTGGGACGGTTTAAAAAGGACAAATTTGATAAATGTTCATACAGAAAGGACAGGCTGTCATGCCTGTCCTTTTGTCGTTAATAATGAAGTTTGCGGGTTAAGCCTGTTAATAAGGTTGTCCATTGCGGTGGCTGTTTTTTCTTTTTCCGAGTTAATCTCATGAATATATGTATTCCAGGTAAAGGATTTACTGCTGTGTCCCAATTCTTTGCTGATCTCTGCAATATCAATGTCATTTTCTCTAATTAGGTAACTCCCCCACATATGGCGAAGTAGATGCGGGCTAACGCGTTTTAATTTCTCATTTATACAAAAACGTCTCAGAAAAGTAGTAAAACTACAAGGATGGCCGCATTTCTTACCGTCTACCTGAGGGAAAACCCATTTGCCTGGCCCAGTGGGATCTTCCATGCTGAAGATTTTTCGGCGCTTATTTCGCTTTTTAACTTTAGCTCTAAGTTCGTCTTTCCAGCTTAAAATCAATACAGCCAAAAACATAGGCAAAACTAAAGTTCTGTGCGAATTAGTGGTTTTTGTGGATTTTTCGATAAGGGGCTTTCCAGAAATGTATACAATGGCGCGGTTAATCGTTACTGTTGGCTTTTTACGGGTAAGGTCTACCGTAGTTTTAAAATTAAAATCATCCCACTGCAAACCGAAGATTTCTTCTCGACGTAAGCCTTTAGCGAAAGCGGCAAACACCCATAATTTATGTTTAGTAGTTTCTTTTTCTAATGTAACCAAAAATAGAGACAGATCATCTTCGTCGGGAATATTTTTTATTGGTTTAGTTTTTTTCGTCGGGGTGATTTCCTGTATCGGGTTCCCAGTAAGGAATTTCCATTTTGCCGCAGCCGTAAATAAAGTGTTAAGCAGGACATAATGCTTGTAAATATAATTGGGTGACATCTGTTTATCATTAGTACCCGCATCAGGGGCGGAAAGCTGCTTAAAAAAGTCCAGTATGTGTCGGGGTTGAATTTTATCAAGCATCAACGAACCCAGTACTACTTCAATCCGGGAAAATAAGAAATCATTTAGGAACATGGTGGTCGCTTCGTGATGCGCGATAGGAATGGCGTAATGAGTCGTCCAGTAATCATAAAATTCTTTAAGTGTCATTTTTTTTGTTCCAGTGGCCAGCACTTTGCCATGCAAGCAGTTAGCCTTAAAAATGTCGTATTGCTTCTTTGCTTCGGTAATATTGTCACAGGTTACTGTAGTTGTGAATCCCAACTGTTTGCCATTGGCATCATAGCCGTCAGGTACAAAGAATTGATATGAATTTTTCCCACGTTTTTTAATTTTACTGGGCATAAAAAATAGACCTCCTTAAAATAAGTGGTTTTTCAGAGGTCAATCGGTTATAATACTTACGAAGGTGTACGATTGACCTATATGGTTAGTTGTACCTCAGACTGTTCAGCGGTGGTGCGCTGGACAGTCTTTATTTTTTACATATTAAAACTAACTTTTTTTAGCTTGCCAATAATCATACAATTATTACAGCTATTAGAATTACTAATAATAGGAGGATATGCTGGGTTTTCAGATTGCAAAATAACAGTTCCGTTACGCTTAAATACTCGTTTAAGAAAAATATCTTCATCTATTAATACTGCTGCAATTTCACCATCTTCTACGTCAGGTTGCCTTCGGATTAATAGGAGGTCTCCGTCATGTATTCTGGCGTTAATCATACTGTCGCCCTGGGCCCTAGTGTAAAAGTATTCACCACCATTTAGCCAATCAGCGGGAGTAGGTTCATACCCTTCAATTTCTTCATATGCAAAAGATCCATTTCCACAGGATATTTTCCCGACGATAGGGAGGTTAATCGTTTTATCATAGGTAATAATTTGATCATGTTCTTCGGCAAGTAAAGCACTTTTGGGGATTTTGAAATAAGATGCAAGTTTCTCAAGATTTCCAGCGTTGGGTAGTTTTTTCGCACTTTCCCATTCCGAAACAGCACCCTTGGTTACGCCCAGTGCATTAGCTACTTCTTCTTGAGTTAAATCATTACTTTTTCTTAATTTCAGCATGTTTTTCGAAAATGCAGATTTAATCTGATTAACTTCATCCATTTTGCTACCCCCATATTTAGTACTTAATATTATAATATAACTAAAAGCAAACAGACACAAGTAAAAAAGTAAAAAAGTTTGCTAAAAACAAAACAATTTATTGACAGTTTACTAAAAGTTGACTAAAATTAAAACAAGAAAAGAGGAGGGAGACTATTATGAATGAAATTCCACTCACGCTTCGCAATACGCTTCGTTCATTGCGTGTTAAGTTTAATTATACCCAGGAAGAAGCTGCAGTATTACTAGGTGTTAGTACTCCAACTCTTCGTGCTTGGGAATCAGATTCAGGGAAAATGCCATTTGAAAAAATTATAGTAATTGAAAAAATATACAAAACACCTAAGGACTATATTTTTTTTGGCAAAGAGTCAACTTTTAGCGAACTGTTGCGTAATCAAGCTGCAATTTAACCCTTTTAAGGAACTGATTTAAATAATTATTTAGCTTAAAGCACTGAAGAGTAAATTTCTTTACGATAGGAGGCTACTATATGCCAAGGTATACCATAAAAGCCTTTGCGGAAAAAGAGCAAGTATCAGAAGCCATTGTGAGCAGCTGGATTTATAAGCATGGCCTGCCGGTTATAAAAATCGGCAGACGTATATACATAGAGGACGGTGATTTTGAAAACTGGCTAAAAGATCATAAAACAGTAATAACTCAGCAATTGGTTCCACCTGAAGCCAGGCGAGTAGAGATGCCCAAACAGTGTCAAAAAAGCGGCAATCGCGGGATATTAAGCAAGTTGAGGCCGGCTAGATAGAAGAGATTGACCTTTCGTTTCTGGTGTGGGAAAGGAGGTGAACCCAAATGATCACGATATACGCAAACCTAAAAACTGTGAGCGCCGTGTAGTGGAAGAAAGTCATCCGGATGACCAGCCTATTACGGTATTTGCACAATTTTTACTGCCAGATGTTTTGGCGAAGCTGCAAGAGCAGCAAAACGCAACGCAGAAAGGGAAGTGAGATGAAACGGATGGAGCAGTTTGCGAACAATCATCCAATATTAGTCACTACGATTGGAGCAACAGTAATATCGTTCGTATTAAATATTTTTTTAAATAAACTCTTTCGCTCTTAGGGTTACAAGAATAGAATTCCCCTTTTCAATGATTAATTGAACCAGCTCTTCTGGTTCAATTGTGTGTAATGATTTTTTAAAAGCCAATTTAAAGCGTTCAAGTTCATAATAATATGACTGAACTGCAAGAAAGGCGTCTGGGTTTAATTGATAAAGCTCTACTCGATATTCGATTGGAAGATTAGTGCTTAAATTGATTTTTATATCATTCCATGATGTAAACGTTAGCTCTGGCTCATAGTTAAATATCTGCTTCAGCCAAAACATATCACAACTAATGTTTTGAATTAACACTTCTCGTATTCCCTTTAAGCGTTTTTTCTTTATCTTAGAGCTCATGTACTGATCATAAGCACGGTTAAGAAAAAAGCTTATTAAAGCAGCTGCAAGCGATGAGTAGAGAAAGACTGACCAGTTAAACAAACTATCATCTCCTAAATGTATGTGGAATAGGTATTTACTCTTTGAAGGAGAAAATTCGACAAAAACCAATAATTCCCTGTTCAACAAACCACCCGCCTGATGATGGCCATCTGGGCGATGGCCGAAACGCTCCTATAGGAGCGTCGCGGGAACCCGCTTCGAGGGATGTATGCATACGTCCCCTTGACATAGATTGTTCTTTCAAAACTGAATCAGGGAGGCAATAAGATGTTCAATTTCAGCGAAAACATCAAGAAAGCACAGCAGGAGAATAGTAACATATCTGTTATGGTCAAGAGTTCGGCTGTTCAGCCAGCAGCAAAAATCACTATTGAACGGCTAGGGGAAGATCCTGTCGTTATTAATAATGTACAAGATTTCTTGGCTTTTGCCAGATCAGATTCAAGGTTTTATGGCTTCGGATCAAGTTCATTGCAATTCTTACTCTCAATTTCCAAACTCATCAAAGGAAAAATTGATGATGCTTTAGGGAATGGATTCGTAACCAAGTCATGAAGCTGAGTATTCAAAGTGTACAAGTTGTTGCTGATCGGCGGCCTAATCGGCAGCCGATACCCAAAACACGGGAAGGGAAGGCAGGTTTTGAGGCTTTGTTAAAGGAGGAAATGTCTGATGAGCGCAGTTCCGGAATATCTACCCTTCCGTTGTTGTATGTGCCCAAACATAAACAAGCCAGCCGCGCTGATTTGTCCGGGAATACCTGGGTCATTGCATCCAGATGAAGAACCTTGCCGGTTTGTAAAAATCTATGAAGATGGACGTGGATGGCGATATTTCGTAAGGTCCCAAGTAGGTTTGCATAGCTATAGAACTTTTTATCTAAAGGCCGGACAATTAGGCAACGGCCGCAGCTATAAAACGCTTCCCTGGCAAGGTAGTTTTGACAAGGCCCAGGCCGATCTGAATGCGCTGGCTGCCCGAAAGCACTGGAAGGAGGTCACTAATTGATTAATACACCTAATGAGCAATTTAAAGGCTATTGTTTCCCTGTTGCTGATGGACGGTGGCATACGCCGGCCGTTAATCTAAATGGCTGCGAGGAAGCGGTAAGGTATGTCAAATTACAAAAAATTCTATTTCATGAGGTCCGGATTGTCGGGGAAGACGGAAAAGTCGTTCTTCAGGCTATTGGCGGTAAAATTGTATTCCCTGCAAAGGAGGTGGACTTTGTTGGCAACCGTGATATCCCGGAGGTACATGAAAAGCGTTGAACTTCCACCCGGCGTCAGCAAGGAAGCAATCAGTTGGAGTTTGCATAACTCAGTCGATGATCCAGGGTATCAGCCTGCAAAACTGACTGATGCTGAACTGGAGTTTTGCCTTGAGCATGAGGTGCGCATTACCGGATTAAACAAGCTGAAACGCGAGGCCAAAAAGCGTGGATTCTTCATTGAGGGGAGGTAAGGCAAGGCTATGGGAAAAGCATCGCACATGTTTAATAAACGGGCGCCATCAATCATAGTTAAAACGCTATTGCAGTTTTTGCAGCCCGGTGAAGCCATTATGGTGCTGTCAACGGCAATACAGCAGATTAAGCAGAGGGGGCAACTAAAATGACAATCGAACAAGCGGCATTGCTGCTTAAGGCAGCAACAGAAGAACTGATTCGTCATGGAGCAATTGGCTTTAGGGGTGACAGATCCGAGCTTGAAGTTCATATTCATGAGCACGAGCGACTAATGCAGCTGCCTGGGGAACTAGTAGTCGAAGAAAGGAAAAATGATGAGTACTATCCGTATGCAGGCAAGAAAGAATTTGCCGACATTAAGTTTTTCTGCTTATACGAAACAGACCCAAGACAACAAAGCGAGGATGAGCGCAAATGAAAATCGTCATCGGAGTATTGGCCGGCGCCATTGCCGCGTTTGCAGGCGCAGTCATGTTGGCCTCCCGGGATATGGGCTGGCGGCAACTGCAAAAGCAGTTTATCCGTAATAATCAAAATCATAAAAGGAGGGGAGAAGTTTGATTACGGCATCAATTAAAGGTGGGATTTTTACTTACCGGTACCAGTTTCGAGGGAAAAGATATACCATCAGCGGTTCCAAAAATGAAATTAATCTTGCAGTGCCTTATTTGACCAAGAAGATAAAAAAAGCCGCCCAATAAGAGCGGTTAAGAAAATTTTGTTACGTAAAGTTTAGCATTATTGAAAACTAAAAATCAAATACAGGAGGGTGAGCATATGAAATCAACCGGTATTGTTCGCAGAGTCGACGATCTGGGCCGGGTGGTAATTCCCAAAGAATTACGCCGTAACTTGGATATCAAAGAAGGCGATCCAATGGAAATCTATGTAGAAAATGACCGCATTATCCTGCGCAAGTATGAACCGGCTTGCGAGTGCATATTTTGCGGCAATGATTACAACGTCTTGTCATTTAAGGGCAAAGTTGTTTGCGGCAATTGCCGGGCGGAGCTTTTAGGATAATGGCGGCCGCAATGCATTACATCAACCAGAATGCATCCTGCATTAATTGCATTTATCAGGAGAGCGCGCTCAAAAAAGAATTGGATGCTGTCAGACAATGCAAAAAATGCATGAGAAAAAACGGCCGGCCAGGTTGGGACCCAAAGCCAACTGTAAAGCTGGAGTTTTCCCAGGGAACGGATTACCGGGGGAAATCGTTTATTGTTAGGCGGGTGATCTCGTGATCGCTTCAGTTCACATTAAAGGCTTTCAGTCTCATGTCGACAGCCAGTTAAATCTCAGCCCTGGGCTTACGGTCTTGACCGGTCCCACCGATTCCGGCAAGACCGCCCTTATCCGGGCAATCCGTTGGATCGCGTTTAATGAGCCCGCCGGAGAGAATTTTATTAATCAGGCGACCGGCGAGGCGATTGTCACAATTACGCTGAGTGATGGGACTGACATTATCAAAGGGCGCAGGAAAGGCGGGCGAACCGTCTACCGCCTGGTTCCTGCAATCGGGATACCCCAACATTTTGAGCAGGCCGACGTGCCGCTGGAAGTTACGGCGGCGCTCGGCATCACCCGGCAGACATTCGGCGACTTTGAAACAGCGCTGAATTTTGCTTTCCAGCTAGACGCACCGTTTTTGATTTCCGAGCCTCCTTCGGCCGGAGCCAAGGTACTGGGCAAGATTGCCGGTACCGAGATTGTTGACCAGGCGCTCAAGTCAGTAGCCAAGGATACATATGGCGCCCGACAGGACAAGCTGCTGGCCGATAAGCAAATTGAGCAAAAAACGGAAGAATTGAAAGAGTATGACGGCGTTGACCAGCTCAAAGAGCAGGTGGAAGCCTGCGAGTTGCTGCTGGAGAAGTTCGAGCAGCTGCGCGCAAGGCATGAAACCTTGTCTATGCTGGAGCGGCAGAAAGAGAGATCTGACGAGCAACTCTCGAAACTCGAGGCGGAGCTGCAGCGGTACGCATCACTGCCGGCAGCCGAGCAAAATCTGCAAGATGTGGAAACTGGCGCGCAGAGGCTGCAGCTGCTATCAGATCTTGCACAAAGGTATGAGCGACTTGAAATCTCAGTATCTCAATATGGGCAGGAGCTTACTTTATATGTCGGGCTTGAGCAGGCCGCCGAGCAAGTATTGATCCTTGACCAATTGCTCGGCAAAGCCGCCACGTTAATTGAGTGCGAAGACCGGTATCTGCGCATTATCGAGAACATTAAAAATGCGACTGCTGTTCTGACAATAACTAAGGATTTAGATGTCGCGACTGGCAGCCTGGCTGATGTGGAACAAGGTATGCAGCGTCTTAATGACCTGAGATTATTGGCTGGCCAACACCAGGCGCACACCGTGACAATAGCTGCCCGTCAAAAGCTACTGGATGCGTTGCAAGGAATTGCCCAGGCGGATCCGCTTCTTGCCGGCCTGGATGAGCAGCGCAGTAAACTGGATCGGCTCCGGGAGCTACAGGCAATTTACCGAATTAAAAATAATACTCTTGAGGATGCCGGCAGAAAAGCAGCGGCAGCAGTTACCGCAGTAGCATCCCAAGAGAGAATTATTCAAGATTTATGGGCGGAAGTTGATATCTGCCCTTTGTGTAACAGGGCAATTGAAAAAGGGGAGAAGATTCGTGGACATTAAGACAAGAATTGAGACCGCCAAAGCTAATTTAAAGCGGGCGGAGCAAAGCAAAACCATAGCCGAGACCCAAAAAGCAGCTGCGGAGCAGCAGCGTGAGGAGGTTGTCCAAAAGATGGCGGCCGAAGGCGTCACGCCGGAAACCATTGGCGAAGAGATTGCTAATCTGGAGACCGCGATCACGGAAACCTTGACCACGGTCGAAGGGCTTATTCCTCGGGTATGAGGGAGGGCGTATGAGCATTCCATATAATGTAACTGTCATTGAAAAAACGGAACCCGGGGAACTGTGTTTTTATCATGCGGTATGCAAAATATCTAGATGTAATGGACGAAATCCCCGAACAGGTGCAATACAATGCCTGGTTTTAAAGATTGCTGATGCCTTTGATGATGGTGAAGACGATAAAGAAAGCGCAGGTGAATAATGTGGCTGAAATACTCAGCAGCGGCATCCTTAGCAAGGAAATGAAAGAGCGGAGCCCATTACCGGAACCGGCGGCATGCACAAGCCGGAAGCCTACCCCGGTAGAATGCATCAAAATGGGCCTGGACATTGGTAAAGCGCAAATCATGACGCTTGATGATTTAACCGCCGAGGATGCCAAATTAATTTTGGATGCCGGGTACGGTCCGGCAACACTGCAAACGCTTTACGGGATCAAAAGCGCGGGCTCTCTGTATCCACGCTTAGTTAAATGGGGTTTGCATAAAAAGGGAGCAGATCCACGGCCCAAAATGGCGGGTACCAGACAGAAGAGAAACAAGCCTCCCACGATGGACGTAAAGACATTCCAGGACAATGTATATGAGGAGGGAAGAACGGTGCAGGCAGAACAGTTAGAACAGGCAGATCAGACAGAACAGTTAGAGCAGCCAGCGCGGTCTGAAGTTCCAACTGAGGGGAAAAGTGCTGGACAGTTTACCAGAAGCGAATTCCTCGCATTATTGAGCACTGAACTGGAATCTATTCAACAGTTATTTGAGGAGAAGAATCAATCCTACGGGACAGTGGATGACCTGTTTTATAATTTCCGACAAACGGCTATCCGCATTTTTAATAAACAGGAGCATACAGCTATGTTCACCGTGCTGATGACGCTGGTGGACAAGCATCTGGTGCCCTTGGCTAACAAAGGGCTGGATGACAAGGAATGCGCGGAGCGCCTCCGGGATGTAATCGTTTACGCATTAATTGGCATCGCAATGTGGAAGGAGATGCATTATTCTAATGGCGCTTCGGGACCTACTTAGACCTTCCGTGCCGGTAACGCCGCCAATCATAACGGAAACCCATGATTTGATTACGGAATTACCTAAATCGTTCACAATCAACACCTATCAGATCAACAAGATCAAACTGGACGTCCGGCAGGCCGCTGAAAAAATTACAAAGCAAATTGCCAAGCGTAATTTATTGCTTGAGCAGCGCGATGCGGAGATCATCAAAAGCGCCACCGCGGCCCAGATGCTTGAACTAAACGAGAAAGTGCAAAGACTGCTGCAGCTCACCTCCGACTTTGCACGGCAGCAGGCCAAGAGTCGGATCGAGGAGATTGTTACTTCGGCGCTGTCCGTTGTGTTTGGCAAGGACTATAAATTTCAGCTGTCGCTGGAGGTGCGGGCCAACCGGCCGGAAGTGGACTATTGGCTGGAGTCCGAGGGCATCGTGACGCAGCTTAAGCCTCCGGATTACGACCGGGGCGGCGGTGTGGCTGATGTGGTCAGCCTGGCGCTTAGGTTGGCTGTTGCAGAGTTGGCAGAAGTACGGGGGCCTCTGCTGCTCGATGAAGTAGGTAAACACTTGTCTGCTGAGTATGCGCCGAATGTGGCCTATTTCCTCAAGGAGTACAGCCAGAAGTTTGGGAGGCAGATGATCCTGATCACACACAATGAGGCGCTGGCTGAGATTGGGGACATCAGTATTGGTGTGTCGCAGACTAACGGGAAAAGTGTGGTGAAAGTGATATGAGGTTTTTATTTGTCGGCGATCTTCATCTTCGCGGTAAAAAACCCAGAAATAGAATTGACGACTATAAAGAGGCCGTGAAAACCAAACTCCGCGAGGTGTTCGCCCTGGCTGAACAGCACCAGGTCAAGGCTATCCTTTGCCCGGGCGACATCTGGGACTGGCCGGAGGTATCCATCGGCGTGCTGGTGGAGTTTATGCAGATGTTCCGGGAATGCCCGGTCGACTTCTACACCTGCGCTGGCAACCACGATATTCACGGTTACAACCTGGACACCTATGATCGGACAAGCCTCAGGCTATTAACGGAGCTGGTCCCCAAATTCCGGGTTTTCAGCGAGAGCCAGGTAATGGTTTATCCCGATGTGGCCATCACCTTCGCGCCCTACTCCGGTAGGATGGACCGGGAGGGGTACGGCTATGACACCCACTGGATGGATGAGCAATTAAAGATCCATGTTGCTCACGGCATGCTGCTCGACCACACGCCGCCCTTTGACCGGTTTACGTTGCTGAAGGATGTGGTTACGACTGCCGACCTGATATTGACCGGTCATGATCATACCGGCTACGGCATCTACCGGCGGGCAGACGGTAAAGTATTTTGTAATCCGGGCAGCCTGACGCGGATTAGCGCCAGTACCGGCGAGCTGGAGCGGCCGATCCAGGTTGCACTGATTGATGTAATGGATAAACAAACCTTTGATATTCAGTTGATCCCGCTGCAGTCGGCAAAGCCCGGCGCCGAAGTCCTGGACCGCTCAAAAATCGAAGCCGACCAGAAACGCCAGTACGCCATGGAGGAATTCGCGGCGCTGATTCAGACCGGCAGCGGCGAGAAGGTTTTGCTTAATATTGATGACATTGTGGAGACCATTGCCCAAAAGGAAGCCCTGGCACCCGATGTTGTCCGGAAGACCTTAGAAAAAATACAGGAGCAGCGCCTGGGCGCTGCGTGAGGGGAGATATTTTTATGAATGATATTCAACAGCAATTTGACAGCCTGGTTACTTTATATGGTCCGGAAAGAGTGAGAGCTGCAGCCCGGAAGCTATTGGAGATTAGCACGCAGCGGGTACCGGCGGAATATATTCAGGTTTTGGCGCCGGAGGCGTTAGAGGATACGACAAGACAAATATCCTTCGCGTATAAAGAGCTTTGCAACGCGATTAACCACAGGATCGCCGTGGATCAAACCAAAGGCGAATTGCTTCAGCAAAAAATCCAGCTTGAAAGCGCTGTAAAGCTTACAGAGGCCGAGGCATTTATGAACGCCCAGGGTGAAGGCAAGGAGCAGTATGGAATGATTGGTGACAAAAAAATCCTGCTCAATAATGAAGCGAACCGGGACGCCTACCGTCGGGCTTATTCCGCTGCAGACCGGCAAGTGCTCGCAGAGACAAGCGGAGAAATAGCCGCCATTGATGTGGATTTAGCCCGGGCAAGCGATGTTTTAACTGCTTCATCCGCCCGGGTACACGCTATAGCAGCAAAATCAAACCTGCAGGCGGCATTATTTAATTTCTTATCGGGAGGGCGGGGTAATGGATAACTATCCTCTGGAAGGTTCGTACCCGCGTGTCGGCCTGCATATCGTCTTACTTACTTTTCAGGATGGGAAGCACGTCGGAACCATAAAACGCAAGTTAAGCAGCAATTGTATGGGCGCTAAAATACTGCAACCAATAATTAATGAAGTGGAAGAATGCCCGGAAGAAATACTGGATGAGCATGGTGGTGAAATTACCCTGACTAGTCCGGATGGAGATACCTGCGTTATTGACGATCCCTTGCTCCTGGTCATGTCTTTAGTCAAAGTGGAGATTATTGCTTATGAACAGCGCAAGTAAACAAAAAGAGCGCCGCGACCGCGGGCAGGAATTCCAGGACGAAATCAGGCGAAGCTGGCGGCTTGTCCCTAATGTTTGGCGGATGCGGATTTCTGACGGGAGAGGCAGCACCCGGCCGGCCGATGAGATTGTCACCACAGCCAATGGAAATTTCCTGATTGAAGCCAAACGCACCCAGGGCGATAAGTTTGAACTTAGCTTTATTCGGCCGAACCAATTCCGGGGGCTGCTGAATTTTGAAGTCATCCCCCGGAATTTTGGACTGGTGTTCGTGTCTTTTTTAAGCAAGGACATTGATGAAGCCTACGCTTTCCGGCTTTCAACTGTGATTAAGTACATGCAGGAGCGTCGGTTCCGCTACATTGCCCGAAACATCTTGAAAAACTTCGTGACCATGCCAGCCATTCAACTGCCACGCACTTATTACCACGATCCGAAAGACAAGCGGCTCAGTGGCCCGGCCTACGATTTGACGGAGGTGATTAATAATTGCCAGTTACTATAACGATTGCAAACAATATTCGCATCCGGGGAGCCAGTACGCCGCTTAGGGCAAAAATCACGGCGGACCTCACTGTCCCCAACCCGGAATACGAAGAGAAAAAAGCCAAAAAGCGCCCGCTCTGGGGCATGGAAAAGTATCTCAGGCTGTATTCCTTGGCAGGGACAGATATTATCGCGCCACGGGGATACTTGACTGACTTAACCAGCATGCCGGAGTGGAGTACTGCAGAAATTAAAATTCGTTTTCCAAATGTACCAAATATAGATTTTGGCGGCTGGAATGAAGATTATGTGCTTCGTTCCGATCAGGAAGAAGCTGTTGAAGCGCTGCGCGAGGCAGAATCCGGCATTCTGGTGGCTCCAGCCGGTAGCGGTAAAACCCTTATGGGGATGCGGCTTATACATGATCTTGTAAAACCAGCGCTTTGGCTAACACACACCAAAGACCTCCTGTATCAGTCGCGAGACGCAGCAGAAAAACTGCTGTCAGGTGTTGGCAGAATTGGCATATTTGGTGACGGCAAGCACGAATGGGGAGATGGCAAACTGTTCTTGGCCACAGTGCAGACTCTTGGCGATAACCCGAATTTGATTGAAGAATTAAATCAGCTAATTGGAAACCTCGTTACAGATGAATGTCATCATGTGCCGGCCGCTTCTTTTCTAAATGTTATCGGTCAATTTTCACCTTTTTATATGTATGGCTTAACTGCTACCGACAAACGAAAAGACAAACTGGAGATTTACATGTACCGCGGCATCGGTCCTGTTGTGCATAAAATTTCGCGGGACGGCCTCTATGACACCGGCCGTCTGATCAAGCCGGAAATCAAATTCGTATTCACCAATTTTGACTATGAACAAGCCGCCGATCGGAACGATCTGTGCAGTGTAGATGCCGGCGGCGAGGATTTGGATTACCGGGTGCTCATGGACCGTCTGGTGGCCGACGAGGCAAGAATCGAATTAATTGCAAGAACTATCATTGATAATGCCCTAATCAAGCATAACGGCAAATTACAAAGTCAATTCCAACTCGTATTAACTGAAAGCATCCGGTATTGCTATAAGCTCCGCGATAAGATTACGGATATCTTTCAGCGTGAAATGATCGCTTACCCGCCTCGCATTGCCATGGTTCACGGCTCGATCAACCGCTATAAATGGATCGTGGGTGGTACCGAAAAAAACGCCCGGCAGCTGGTAGCCGCCGGCGAGGCGTTGGAGTGCCGGCGCAACGAGCGGCTTAAACGTTGGGAGGTCAAAGTGGAGCAGTACACGGAGGATGAATTCCGGGACTGGCAGGTCAGCAATGCCCAACGCAAGCAGCGGATTGCAGATTGCCGGGATGGGAAAGTAGATATCCTGTTTGCTACGGCCCAGCTCGTCCAGGAGGGCCTCGACCTGCCAAATCTCTGTTACGGCCATCTGGCCATGCCGAAACGGGGCGACACTGGCGGCAGCAAAAATGGGGCCAGCGTTGAGCAGGCCATCGGCCGGCTGATGCGGCCCGATCCGCAGAATCCCGACAAAAAGGCTGCCTGGTTCGATTACGTTGATTACAACGTTGGCGTACTGCGTAGCCAGTATTACAGCCGGCGCTCCGTTTATAAACGCCTAGGGCTCAAGGTGCCGGGAAAGCCGAAAACAGCGGAGCGTGATGAAATAGAAGCTTTCCTGGACAGCATGCCCTGGTAAATAAAATTAAAATATTGGAGGAATTACAATGTCAAACGTAACTACCGTAAAAAATAATTTACCTGCAGCTTCAAACTATGTAACCCAGATGCTGAACAGCATCAAGGAAGATTTTTTGGCTGTAAATGAGGATATGGATTTCGATTTCGTCAATATCGGTACTTGGCTAAACATCAGTAAAAAGGGAAATTTTGTTGAAAAGGATTCCAATGATACTGTTGTTGAGGACTATAGCGACAGCATTGATGTGGTGGTTGGTTATGGAGAAAAACGCTGGACCCTCTGGGGTAAGCAAGAATCTCCGGAAGAAGGACAACTGATTGTGGCTAAACGTGACAAGGAAGAAGCGGAACAGGACTTACAGGTTTTCCTTCAGGAGAATCCGGAAGCGCAGACCCGATATGATTTAAAGTCACTGGAATTGCGTTATATTGCATACATCGTACCGGTAACTACTTTAAATCCCGACGGTTTTCCTAAAATTTATTTAATGAGTTTCCCTTCCACTACCACTATTCAGTGGGGGCGATATGCACAAGGCATCTATCTTGGAAAAGGCGCTAAAGCCTTGGTGCCGCCTCGTACTGGTGTCAATCGTGTAGTTACTCGCATGACAACCAGCGAAAAAGGTTCCGGTGAGAAAAGTTGGATTGGCATTGATTTTGAGCCGGTTGGCCTGTTCGATCCCAGAGATTATGGCATTAAGGCAGATCAAACCGCTCCAGCAAAAGATGCCCCGATAGTTTCTAAAACCCCAAATCCTGCCGAAACTGTCGCCGCCGGCGCTGATCCCTATTAAGTAAACTGCAATTACCCCGCCTGGTAGCTGATTGCCGGGTACCGACGCGGCCACCAGGCGGGATATTTTTTCGAGAGGTGAGATCATGATTACCAATATTGAAATCAAACGCATATCCCCTCATCCTGATAATCCTCGCAAAGATTTAGGCGACCTAACTGAGCTTGCAAATAGCATTAAGGCTAACGGTATTTTGCAAAATCTTACAGTTGTACCCTATCTCGGTGAAGTAACAGGACAACCCATCGAAGGAGTATACCGTGTTGTCATCGGGCACCGCCGCCTTGCGGCTGCGAAGCTCGCAGGTCTGACGGAAGTTCCCTGCGTGATCACTGACATGGATTACAAAAAACAGCTCTCCACGATGTTGCTGGAGAATATGCAACGCAATGACCTAACCATATTGGAGCAGGCGCAGGGATTTCAAATGATGCTGGATTTCGGGGAGACCGTTGATGGTATTTCAGAGCAGACCGGTTTTTCGGAAAGCACAATCCGGCGCCGCGTGAAGCTGTTGGATTTAGACAAGGAGAAATTCCAACAGTCTGTTGCGCGCGGGGCTACGCTGCAAGACTATGCGGAGTTGGATAAGATCAAGGATGTTAAAACTAAAAATAAGGTTCTTGAAAAAATTGGTACGCCTAATTTCCATTGGGAACTTAAAGATGCCATTGATAAAGAAAAATTCGAAGAAAACAAAGCCTTATTGATTGCCGAACTTGAAAAATTTGCTACGCAGGTCAAGGAAACGGCTGGTCTGCGTTCTGTACGATGGTTTTCTAATTTTTCGACTGAGCTAAAAAATCTGAAACCAGTCGACGCCGATACAAGGGAATACTTTTTTACCGTCTCACCGTACAATGCCCAATTACTGGTGAAAGAAGCTGAAAAAACGGACACAGAAGCTGAAAAAGCCATGCAGGAAAAACAACGGCAATTGCGAGAACGGCGCGAACGTCTGGATGAGATTAATAAAAGAGCTTTCCAATTGCGGCATGAGTTTGTGCGGAGTTATGTAGGTGCGAAAAAGCATATTAACGGAATCATGGCGTTGGCGATGCAGGCAATCATGGAGGGCGGATTCCCGTACGGTGCCGAAACAAAATTTCTGGAATTGCTTGGTATTAAAGCTCCTGAAGATGAGGAATTAACTTTCGATACAATTTCAGGTGTGTTGGAATCCGAACCAGAGCGAGTATTACTAATTGCGGCTTATTGCAGTATTGAGAATCAACACGAAAACTATCATGACTGGCAATGCGAATTTTCAGGAAGTGCGGAACTTGATGTAATTTACGATTGCCTTGAAAAAAAAGGCTACGAGCTTTCCGAGGAGGAGCGCGCACTCCGGGATGGGACGCATGAATTGTATGTGCAGCAAACAGCCTTACCTTAACGACAATCTAATACGGGAATACAAAAACCTTGTTCATTACGCTATCCATCGCTATTATCCGTTCAGGCCGAATGTCGAGTATGAAGATCTGTTTCAGATCGCCAGCATTGCATTGGTAAATGCCGCAGTAAAGTATAATCCGGCGCGAGGCGCGGGCTTCGCAACTTATGCGTTGCTCCATATCCGATCCGCCTTATACCGTGAAATGCGACGGAACACGGCGCAAAAACGGCGTGCAATCGTCGTTTCGCTGTTTCAGGAAATCGATGAAAGCGGGACGCAGCTAATTGACATCATCCCTGATCCGGCCACAACGGAAGGTTATAACCTTTATCAAAGAGGAGGGAGATTAATGGCAAATTCGCGGAGCGTAAAGACGGAAGCGGGTGCGCTAACCGTTACCAAACTGGATTTATCCACATTTGTTGTTTTTAATGCCAACAACGCGCTGGCAACAAGGACAACGCCGTATATTACAGTTACCAAAAACGGCAAGGTAACTCTATCGCCGGAAGTCGGCAAGCGGTTTGCATCAGGAGAAACATTGGAAATCCTCATTAATCCGGCTGCCACCATTGCCGTTGTCCGCAGTTCGGCGGAAGGTATCCAGTGCCGGCGCAACGGCAAAAACACGGACAGCACAATTTTTTCCTGCGCCCATGCTAAGTTGTTTTTAGAGAATAAACAAGTACCGCTGCCGGCTAAATTTCGTGCTGCCTGGGATGAGGATCTGAGCGCCTGGGTGGGGCGGCGATGATGGCGAGTTATTTTGATGAGACGTGAGGTGCGCTATGAAACTTGATGAATTAAAGCTTTGGGTTAGTCCGCTCACGAACAAAATTTATGCTGGTTTCACTGATAAGAGCGGTACTACTGCAACCAGCAAGGTGGAAATAACCGAAATGGCTGTTAGTACTGTAATGCAGCATTTAGATTTAGAGCAAGCAGGATATGAGTGTGAAGCGGGGCGCTTGGAATTCTTCCCGGCTGAGCTGCCTAATCGGAAATGAGGTGAACAGCGGGGAATGTCTATGAGACAGCTTAAGCAAATCTTTGAATATCAAGGGCAAATAGTGAGGACCATTACTCAATGCAGCGAGCCATTATTTTGCGGCAAGGATCTATGTGAGATTTTAGAAATTGATTCTACTCAACTTCGTCGACTTGATGATGATGAGAAGGTGCTGCGTTTAACGCAGACCCCTGGAGGAGAGCAGGAAATGGTTTTTGTTAATGAACCTGGACTCTACTCTTTGATCATTGGAAGTCGAAAGCTCGAAGCCAAAGCATTTAAGCGTTGGATTACTCACGAAGTTCTGCCAACGATTCGAAAAACCGGCAAATACAGCCTATATGATAATCCTAACGCAATTCTGAGGCGCCATCTCGATACAGCTACCAAACTCAGCAAAGGTCTTTCTAAACCGCAACAGCTCGAACTGCGCCGGCTTGCGGTTATGGATGCCGCCGAGGAATCGGGCGCCGATTACAGCGCCATTCTGGCCGTGCTGGAAGCGCCGGAGGTACAGGGGAAAGCCCTGCACCATGATTTGGACAGGGACGTAGATTTATTCCTTCAGGATGTCGCTAGAAGGGTAAACAGGTATCATGTTCAGGGAAATTATCTAATACTTCCTCCCTCGGAAGAACGCAGGATATGCGAAAGGCTGGACATCGACCGAACGGCATTACTGAGGGAACTTGACGAACGGGGAATGCTGCGGGTGGCCTATGGCTGGAATAACGGCATCCATAAGAAAAATTACACGCATCACAGTACGTTTTACGGCAGAAAAAGATGCGTCCATTTAAAACTAAATTGCATAAATATACAGGGAGAGTGAAGATATGGCAGCCGAATTTTATGAGGCTTCAGAGGAGCTAAAAGAAATAGCCAGAGAGCTAATTGAGGAAACCCATAGCCATCTTATTGAGGCAGATATAAAGTATCTGTTCCGGACCGGCAACTGGGAAGTCAAAAAGCGCGAAACATGGGGACAAGCCAAGAAAGTCGGGAAGGAAGTCAATTTCTTAACCGGATATGATTTTATCATCATTATCCATCGCGACGTGTGGGATCAGCTTAACGGCAAAGAAAAGCATGCACTCTTAGACCATGAACTGCAGCACTGCTCGGCCGGTACCGATGACGCCGGTAACAAAGTTTGGTATATCCAGGGCCATGACGTAGAGGATTTTTACGCAATTATCCGGCGCCATGGATTATGGTCCAAAGCTTTACGCAAAATGGAAACCCTTTTGAATCAAACGGAACTCGATTTACAAGAGCCCGAACCAGCGGAAGAATTACCGGAACTTCCAGGCGGGCCGGATCTGGCGGAGCTGCCCGGCAGGCCAACCTTACAGATCGTAGGTTCAGCGCCTAAGCAACTGGAGGCGCCAGAAGCGGATGAAACTGAAGAAACAGATTTTATTGATATAGAGGTTGTCGAGAGCAATGATACCGGTACCGAAGGATAAGGGGGCAGGCAAAGCTGCCTGCTCTGCCAATAGCTTTATGTTGCTGCCCGGGCGTGTGGTGGCCGAAACTTTTGAACAGGCCGTAGAATTGATCATGCAGCGGATTGCGACTAAAGGATTGGTACTGATTAAACCTGTGGAGCCTCATCCGAGCCGCGTGCAGCATCTTGAGGGAAGTGTTTGGTGGGAGTATTATGCGAAGGTTAAGGAGCGTGAAGCTAATGCGTGATATAAGATTTCGGGGTAAAGAAAAGGAGATTATTGCAGCTGCTACTTGTGAGTTAGCCGCTTTGTTAGTCGATAAATAGCCAGCAGAATTAATCGTTTTTGTGTTGACCCTGGAAGAGGGGGGAGAAGAAATGTGCAAGAGGATATAGATAAACTCGTTGACTGGAAACAATTTTATTCGCAGTATTTACCAGGACTTAAACCAAAGGGCGATGAGCTGCATGGCCTTTGCCCTTTTCATAATGAAAAAAATCCTAGTTTTGGCATCAAGATTAAAACAGGTCAATATAAATGCCTGTCCTGCGGCGCGAGCGGAAACGCCTGGACGTTTTTACAGGAATATAAAAGCATGTCCAAGGAAGAGGCTACCAAGACCATTATGGACTTTGCCGGCATTAAGCCTGCTGCGTCAAAGACAAGTGCGAGAAGGCCTAAATTTACAATTGAGGAGTATGCAACAGTTAAGCGGCTGGACATCGAAAAGCTGCAATCATACGGCATCAAAAATTCGCATAAAGGTATGGTTCTTCCCTATATGGATGAAAAGGGCAACCTGATGGCCACCCGGTACCGGCACTCACTTAAGGGAGGGCCTAGATTTACCTGGGTAAGGGGTTCCAAGGTCACGCCCTACGGCCTATGGATGCTGCGCATAGCCAAAGAAAAAGGCTATATCATCATTGTGGAGGGCGAATCAGATTGCCATACGCTCTGGGAGCATGATATTCCCGCATTAGGTGTGCCAGGTGCAGATACTTTTCAGCCGCGCTGGGCACAGCATTTTGAAGGTCTTAATGTATATTTATACAAAGAACCTGAACAAAGTGGTGAGATTTTTATTAAAAAAGTCTGCAAGGGACTACTTGAGAATCATTTCTCGGGCAAGGTCTATTTATTACTTTTGCAGAGTCACAAGGATCCTTCTGATCTGCACCTGGCTGGTCAGGATGTTTTTAAGGAGCAGTGGGCTGCGGCAATAAACATGGCCAACCCACTCGACATCCGAATCGCGTCCTGCCTGGCCGAAAAGGTCATTGACGATCAGCCTTTTACTCCAATCCGGCCAGAGAATTGGCGATATTCTGAGTATGGTGTATACGGCTTAGACGAAAAAGGCATAGAGGAAAAAATATCACCGCTGCCAGTTATCATAACCAAGCGGCTGCAAGACGTTGATACGCAGACCGAAAAGCTGGAAGTCGCCTGGCGGCGCCATGGGAAATGGGAATCCATAAAAGCAGAAAAAGCCACGCTGTTTCAGTACTCGAAAATTGCGGAATTAGCCAATACTGGTATGCCGGTATCCAGCAAGAACGCGAAAGAAATGGTATCTTATTTATTCGACATGGAGGCGGCAAATATGGAGTTTTTACCAACCGTGCATTCAGTGTCTCACCTAGGCTGGTTGGGAAAAGATCAATTTTTACCGGGACACGCCGGAGAAATCGCGCTTGATATGGATGCCAAACGCGGCATGCACTTTTTAGTCAACGGTTTTGAAAAAGCCGGTGATTTCGATGTATGGAAGACCTGCATGGAGTACGTCATCCAAAACCCGATTGCGCAGCTCATGCTGGCCGGCAGCTTTGCTTCGCCACTCTTGCAGATTATCGGCCACCGTAACTTTATTATTCATGTCTGGGGCGCGTCTAAGGGCGGCAAGACCGCGGCCATGAAGGCGGCACTCAGCGTCTGGGGCAATCCGGAACGGATCATGGTCAGTTTTAACGCAACGCAAGTCGGACTTGAAAGAACCTGCCAGTTTTTAAACAATTTGCCTCTGGGTGTGGATGAGCGGCAGCTGGCCGGCGACAAGCAGGAATTTCTGGATAAGCTGGTCTATGCTGTATCGGCTGGCCAGGGCAAAACCCGCGGCGACAAGGGCGGCGGGCTGCAAGCCAAGGCTTTTTGGAATTTGGTGGTCTTAACCACCGGTGAGGAAAGCCTGGCCGGCGACACTTCGCATTCCGGCGTGCGGACCCGGGCGCTGGAGCTCTACGGGATCCCGCTGCCGGACGAAAAAGAGGCCAGCAACGTCCACCGGGTGACGGACCTGCATTATGGGCATGCCGGGGTAATCTTTATGAAACATGTTCTGGAGGAGTTGCGCAGGGAGAAAGATTTTTTCCACAAGGAGTATTCCAATGTTTACCGGCAGCTCCAGGATAAATGGCCGCATATTGCACAGCCGCACATTAGCGCGATCGCCGTGTTGAGTGTAGCGCATTATTGGGCGCGGCAGTGGGTTTGGGGCATTACCGAAGAGCAGGCCAAGGAGGAAATGATCCGAATGGCGGTGGCGGGAGTGGATCTTTTGAGTACATCACAGGAAACTGACTACGTTGACCGGGCTTGGGATTTCACGGCGGCCTGGATCGCGTCAAATGATGATCGGTTCAGAGAGAAATGCCACCAAGAGCAATATGGATATTACGATTCACTGCTAAATCAATACTGGCTTGTACCAAGTATTTACAAAAAGGTGTTGACCGAAGCGGGTTACTCGGTCAGCCGGGTGCTTAGAGAGTTCTATGAAAAAGGGTTCATCGATGCGCAAAGCGCCGGCGGCGGCAAAATGACTTTCAGCGTGATGAAGCGATGGAAAGACAAATCAATTCGCATGATTGTCCTGAAAAAAACGCTTGAAATTGATTGATTATGTAATCTTGGGGGCTAAAAAGGGGTGAAAAGTTGAAGCAGTTGAAGTGCGGTTGAAGCATGGTTGAAGCGCCTTGAACCCTGATAAAATATGGATTTATTAAATGGTTTTCAACTTTTCAACTTACTTTTACATGTCCCTATACGCGCGCACACATGCGCGCACACGCACGCGCACGACGCGCGCATGTGTGCGAGGCAAAAAAGGTTGAAAAAGTTGAAACAGTTGAAAATAATGCTCGCGAGGCTTGATATTGCTGGATTTGTGAATTTCAACTTTGTTTCAACTTTGCGGTTTTGTTTCAACTTTATTTTAAGGAGGTATTGTTATGGGATTAGCCCTGCAGAATGATCTCTTTGGGAATGCGGTTAAGCCGCAGCAGACAGAATCAGCGCCGCCTGAGGCATCGGTGAAATATGCTACCTACCGTGAACTGGGTAAGCCGGTGTACCGCAATAGCTTCGGCAAAGTATACATGGATCCCCGGCCGGACATCGATGATGATGCTGAACTCTGGGTTACGCTCCTGGCGCTGGCCGACAAGTTAGAGCCTAAGCTCTGGGAGGCTCTCCTGGGATTCCGCTGCATTGGGGCCAGGCTGCTGCCGGTAGCGCATTCAGGGGCGTATGTACTCCGGCCGCACCTCGATGCTTCTGGGGACTCTGGGTTTCGCTCTCAAGAGGAGTACAAGGCCGAGGCGGAACGCTGGCTAAGGCCGCATTCGGGGCAGTTCAAGCAGTTACTGGCGGAGCTGCGAAAGCTGAAAAGCAAGATGTGGGACGCCTGGGAGACAGAATAAACATAAATAAATTGGGGAGAGTGAGGAAACATGAAAAATCTAATGATTTTTAATAATCCTGAATTTGGATCTGTTCGGGTTGTGAAATACGATGACAGGAAATACGTGGTGGGGAATGACGTTGCAAAGATTTTGGAGTACGAAGATTATAATCGGGCGGTTCGAGACCATTGCCGTGGGGGTGTAACTTACCCGGTAACCGATGCGCTCGGCAGAGAACGGGAAACAAAAATCATTCCTATTGGCGATGTCTACCGTCTCATTGTTCACGCCGCCGATCAGAGCCGCAATCTTGAAATTAAGGCCAAAGCAGAGCGCTTTGAAAGCTGGATATTCGATATTGTTTTGCCGAGCATTCATGAGACCGGCAAGTATGAGCTCCACGAAACAGCGCCAAGAGCACTACTTCCTGCCTTAAACATTATTACAAGCGTTGCGCAAAAAGCAAAACAGCAAGCCTTTACCAGTACCTTTGCCAACGAAAACCATAACGAGATCGCCCTGGCGGTCACGGAAATATTTGCTGACACCACTGGTGATGACGCTTTTCTTGAAATGATGGACAAGTTTCGCGAACAAATCGCCATTCAAGGCGAGATGGACAGGCATTCCGATCAGGTAAGCAGCGGCTTTGCCCATCACAACGAAGAGTACTTGACCGTTCGGGAGGCGGTCAGCCTGTACGGCCACGGCCAGCGCTTCTTTTACGGCACGCTTCGGTACCGGGGATATATCAGGTTTGAGGATATGCCAACCCGGAATAAGTACCTGAAAAGACCGGTGATGCGCCTTACAGATGCCGGTCGCGAAGTCGCGGAGGAAGTGCTCAATGTCGCTGGCCGGAATTTCCGGCAGCCATATTCGTTCCGCTGGAAGAAAGAGCTGATTGAGGAGATCGATCGGTATATGCAGGGATATGAGTATGACGATGAGGAGGAAGAATAGTGGCTAAACTTACAAAAACTTACGAAAATGGCATAGAAAAGTTTGAACTGGTGTTCAAGGGCGAAACATTTGATTTTTCTATGTTGTGGTGCGAAGATGGCCGAAAGTTGGACAAGGAGAGCTTTGAATTTCAGGTTGAGGATAAATTTCCCGAACTTGGGCGTGATCATGTCGTACTGAATTTGATCGAACGGCTCTCGTGGGAATCGGATGAATATGAGATCCTGGATATTTTAGAACAGCTTGAAGAATGGGAGAGTGAGCATAATGGCTAAACTCGACAAGCTTAAGATATGGGTAAGCCCGTTAACCAAAAGGAGAAGAAAATGAAAAATCTTAAGCAGCTACTTGAGGAATGGAAACAGGCATTGCAAATAGAGTTCAGCCCTGAGCCGGAGACAATTATTCAGCATGGCAATCAGATGCTGCTGGCAAATCAGATTATATTGGCGCTTCAAGCTGAGAATGCCAGTCTAAAAAATATAATAAACCTCCGCAGAAAGGAAAATGTGGAGACAATGGAGCCCTGGCTCGCCCAATACGGCATTCCTTACACTTGCGGCTGGCGTGACGCGATCGATGAGCTAATTGCAGGCGGAACCGCGGCAGATGAGGATATTATCACAAAAATTATCAATGCAATAAATGCTGCTGGCATTAAGTACCGGTTGGAACCGGAAGGGGTATTCAGTTTCCAAAATGAGGATGATAAAACTGCAGTTGAGCGGATTATCGCTGAGATTGAGGCCGAAGCGGAACCGGCTGTCCCCCGCTGCCAGATCTGCGGCTGCACCGACAATCACGCCTGCCCTGGCGGCTGCTATTGGGTTAGGCCGGATCTGTGCAGCGCGTGCTTGGGGGTGGGGAAATGAAGCGAACCGTTGAGGTAATAATCACTGTCGAAGTGGAAACTGACGACAGCAAATTTGATAAGAATTTCATGGACAATTTCAGCAGATATTTCTATGAATTTGATACCATCGAAGAACATGCAGAACATCTTGCTCAATTAGAAGCACGTGGCATGATTGATGCAAATTTTGTGGAGGGGTATGGGGCGTTGAAGGATATGGGTATTAAGATTAGAGTTATGGATCGGGAAGTATGCTTGATTGAGGAGGAGGAATAAACCTTGAACGCATACTTATCTCGTGAAGAAAAACAAAGCTTCGTTCGGGCTACCGCGCTGGTAGCCCTGATCGAGGAAACGATAAACGGTTATGCATCTGCCAAAAGTACAGATCCCGAGTTTTTAAAATACCTCCGCATGGGCCGTTCCATGCTGGCCAAGGCCCTGACGATGCGCGGCGATGCTCTGGACTCTGATGTAAAAATAGAGTTCGCGAAGCAATTAGCCAAGCTCGAATTTATATGCGTGCCGCGACAGGAGGCGAAAAAAGCCCATGCGGAAATGCTGGCACTCAAGACCATTATCCCAATGCAAATTCAGGATTTTGAAGACTGGTATTGCGCGGTTATAGAAACTACATGCAAGCGGTGCTGCAGCGAACAGTATCAGGAATGCCTGATTCGCAGCATTCTTACAAAATACGGCGTTTACCCGATTGATCCGGAGGCTAAGGAGAAATGCCAATACAGCTATGTGGGAACGTCAGAAGCTGAGGAGCTGCAGCAAGTGGTTGATGATACTGTTCCGGCCGAAGCGTACAATATGGCTGTATCTGAACTCGCTGCCACGAAAATAAAAGCTGCAAGCCTGGAAGAGCAATTGGCAGAATATAACCAGCTGAAGGCTGAATTACTTGAGATCCTTTACTGTGAAGAGGGCCGCCCGGAAAATCCGAGTCCGGCTGACCTTATTGCGGAAATACATTTACTTCGGGATCGGGTTACCTTTTGTGAAGAAAAACTGGGTATAGCCAATAAAGCGCTTACCGATCTTCACCGGCAAATTTCCGAAAACGCTACAGCCTGCATCGAGATTGAACCGCAGGAAGGCGAGCGGCAATCAGTATGGGACGAGCAGGATCGTCTGCCTGTCCTCGTTACTCTGGTCAATGGTCAAAAATTAGACCTTTTTCTTACTGAGTACATGGCCATGAACCTTTTATTCGAACTCCAAAACCCGGAACCGGCTGCCCGCGCAATTTGCGCTAAGCAAATGCAAGATGAACTGGTTGTAATTGATATGCAGCAGGTTGTATCGATGCAGGTTATTGGGCTTGAAGACGGGAGTTGGCAGCGGCAGGCAGAGAGGCCGACAGTAAAACCTCAAGCACAGCAATTTCCCCCTGGGATCGACACCACCGCCCGCGAGCGGTACCGCGTGGAGTGCAAGTGCGGTGCAGAGTATTTTTGTAGCATGAACGCCGGCCGGTATAAGGCGCGCTGCCGAAATTGCAATGAGACGGTGTTCGCCGATCGCAAGGCGGCGCTGGTTCCGGACCCAATGGATGGAGCAGCGGCCACGCTACTGACAAACCGGTATTGGGTGGAGCGTAACGATGGATATTCTGGGCGTGCTTCTGAGTTATCTGCATTGACAGAGAGCAATCCTGCACTGCCAGACCAAGCGCCGCAGGAATCTTATCGAGGATTTAAGTACACGGGCCGCGACAAGCGTTATGCGGACCCATGCAATTTGCTTGAGTGACGGGAGGGACGCTGATGGAATCCAAAGAAACAGCTAAAATCCGGCAGGTTATCGAAGAACTTGGGGCAATAGTCAGAACTATGCCGGCTACTATAGGGATTCTGCAGGAAGAGATTGACCGTTGCCAGGCGGCGATCATGGATATTGACCACTGGCTTGAGATAAATGATTTCCCGGTCAGAGTTGGCGGAAAAATGTCAAAAAAAATCAAGGAGTTACGCATCAAGCGCCGGGATTTAAAGGACAACCTTACGATACTGATGCCGATTTACGACTTTTTTATAGAGCATGAATCCGTTTTCAAGCAAATGGACAAGCTGCGCGGAAATATCCGCAAGCAGGTCGCTTACGTGAATAAGGAGCGCCGCTATACGCCGCGGGTACTGTTTGAACTGTTTGGTCAGGAGCCGCCGGCAAATACGATGTCGGCGGCGATGAGGAAGGCGGAGGGGTGATTAGTTAATGAGCTACTTTAATCGCTGGTTTTCAGAAGTGTTCTTACCGGTAATGGCAGCCTATGGAATGGCAAAGTTATTTGGTTTTATGTGAAGGGAGGAAAGCTGATGCTTGAAATACTTCAATTTGTTTTTCAAGACTTTTGGCATTGGGCAGGCTCTGTAATTATCATATCGGTTATAGCCTGCGGGTTTTCGGGAATGTTTCGCAGATAAATAGTGCTGAGGGCGGCGCGCGCTGCCCTTCCAGCTTAAAATAGATAGAGGGGTGATGGCATGAACAAAGAACGAATTAGCTCAAAACACGAACAAATTATCAAGCTAGCCGTCAAGGCCGTTCGCGAGTATGACGAGGAGCAAAGAAAGTCTAAGCATGATAAGAGATTGCGTAATACTAAGTTGTTGCTGGATAACTTTCAGGCTCTTCAAGAACATTGTAAAAACGCCATTTACGATATAAAAATGGCTAAAGAAAATGCTATTGATATTCTAGATGAGTTACTTGATAAAGAGGATGACGTATACATAGAATCTATAAAGCGTAGTGTCACCCGAACCAGTATTATTGTGTCCCACGTTAATGCCATGCTGGATATATACGAAATATACTGCCAAAAAGCAAGGAAAGCCGATGAAAGAAGGGGGCATAGGGTGCTAAAAGCAACTTATTTTGAAGATATCAGCATAGAAGAAATCATGAAAAAAGAAAATATTTCTCAAAAAACCTATTACCGCGATGTCAATAGGGCAAGCGATCGCCTTAGCGCCTTAATATTCGGGATAGATGGGATTTTTTAAAAGTTAATAAATCACTGTTTTATGACAAAAACGCGACATTGACATGACAATCTGCCCGTGTTAATATGTTAGTGTGTTATACTTGTAATTACTTAGCCGCCAGCTTTTGGCGGCTTTCATATTTTTACGGCATCGTTAGGCATTTGTTGCTTTAGCGATGCCGTTTTTTAATGCAGGAGGCTATATGCTAATCAAATGCCAAACAGCCTGTGCCTGCCAGCAAGACGGCTATTGTATCCGTAAATGGCAAGGGTTGCGCTGTCGAGATAGAAAAATAAAAGAAATCAAAAGAAAACCTTGACTTTTAAGGCGAACCAAGTGATTAATACAACAACGCTAACAGAAAGAAGGGGTTTTTATGAAAGGTAAATTATTTGAAGCAGTAAAATGGGGTGCTGGCACTTGGCCGGCCGGCACAGTGGTAACAATTGTAGATATATCCGAGAGCCAAAGCGACAAGGTGGAAGTCCAGCGTTTCCAGGGCGGCCCAACTGCTTGGATATCCTTGGACGACATGGAGCCTATTGAATAGGCTCTTTTTTATTAAGGCAGGTGATGATATGAATTATGCTGACGGGATTCCGGTACATTGCGCGTTTACCGAACTGGCCGACGTCATGATACTGGTCCCGAATCCTCGAAATCCGAATCAGCATCCTCAGAAACAAATCGAGATGCTGGCCAAAATCATCAAAAACCAGGGCTGGCGCGCGCCGATCACCGTGAGCTCCCGCTCCGGTTTCGTCGTACGCGGCCACGGGCGGCTGCTGGCGGCGCAACTTTTAGGAGTGGGGCAAGTACCTGTAGATCGGCAGAATTATGCTACAGAGGCCGAAGAATGGGCCGATCTCGTCGCTGATAACCGAATAGCCGAGCTGTCTCAGATCGACGATGCCCTGCTCGCTGAACTGGTTACCGATATCAGCGCCGGTGATTTCGACATTGGTTTGACTGGCTATAACGACAAGCAGCTCGACAACCTGCTGGCCGACTTCCGCGCCCCGGTGAAAGAAGATGATTTCGACACGGCTGCAGCCGCTGCCGCGATCAAAGAGCCGGTGACCAAGTCCGGCGACATCTGGCAGCTCGGTCGGCACCGCCTGATGTGCGGCGATGCCACGGTAATGGCAGATGTGGAAAAGCTTATGGACGGCCGGAAAGCGGCTATGGTATTCACGGATCCGCCGTACAATGTCGCCTATGAAGGCGCCACGGCTGAAAAGTTAACAATCAGGAATGACGATATGCCTACAGAACAATTTAACGAATTTCTAAAAGTAGCATTTACCTCCATGTTGGAGGCTGTAGATGCCGGCGGCGCCATTTATGTCTGCCACGCCGACTCCGAAGGCAGTAACTTCCGTGGCGCGCTGCAGGATGCCGGGTGGCTGCTCAAGCAGTGCCTGATCTGGGTAAAGAACCAATTCGTACTTGGCCGGCAAGACTACCAATGGCGGCATGAACCAATCCTGTACGGCTGGAAACCAGGCGGCGCTCATTGCTGGTACGGTGGACGCAAACAGGGTACCGTTATCGACGAAGCAGCGCCCATTACCGTCCGCCAAGAGGGCAATGGGGCGTTGCTTACGTTTACAGCCGGTGTTCAGACTGTGACCATCAGGGTTCCGTCCTATGAGGTGTTGCAAGCCGGTGATGATAGCATGACTAGTGTCTGGCGTTTCGAAAAGCCGCTCAGAAACGGTGAGCATCCGACTATGAAGCCGATCGGGCTTTGCGCCCGAGCGATACAAAATTCAAGCCGGCTAGGTGAAATAACGGCTGACTTTTTTGGAGGTGCAGGCAGTACTCTGATGGCGGCCGAGCAGACTGACCGCGTTTGCTACATGATGGAGATTGATCCGGTGTACTGTGATGTTATCATTCGGCGATGGGAAGAATTCTCGCAGCAAAAAGCCATTTGTCTATAATAAAAAACTTTATGAGGTGAAACTTTGAATACAATTACTGCCGGCGGGATCGCCGTTCATTGCTCCCATGATGAGATCGTCGATATTTCCACTCTTATTCCCCATCCTCGCAATCCCCACCAGCATCCGGACAAGCAGATCCAATTGCTGGCTAGGATTATTCAGTACCAGGGATGGCGAACGCCGATTACTGTCAGTATACAATCCGGCTATATTGTACGTGGTCATGGCCGCTTGCTGGCAGCATTGTATTTGGATGTTGGTCAAGTGCCTATAGATTGCCAAAATTATTCATCAGAAGAGGATGAATACGCTGATCTTATCGCCGATAATCGAATTGCGGAACTGGCGGTAATGGATCCAACCCTGTTAGCCGAAATCCTGGAGGATCTGCAGGCCAGCGAACTGGATCTCGACTTAACCGGTTACAACGCGGAGGAATTTGCCGACATTGTTAAACAGTTTAGTATTCCCGATCAAGAATTCCCTGAGTATGACGAAAGCGTGGCGGACACGGTTAAAAAAGTAACATGTCCACAATGCGGGCATGAATTCCCGGTTTAAAGTCGTATCGACATTTGCCGGCTGCGGTGGCAGCTCACTCGGCTATAAGCTGGCTAGGGGAGAAGTTTTGCTGGCAGTCGAATGGGATAATAATGCGGTAGCTACGTATCGTCTGAACCATCCGGGGACGCCTGTGTACCATGGCGATATCGCTCAACTGAGTGTTGGCGAAGTGCTGCGAATTACGGGCCTAAAACCGGGAGAATTGGATTTGCTTGACGGCAGTCCACCTTGCCAGGGATTCAGCATGTCGGGTAAGCGAGATGCTGACGATGACCGCAACCAGCTGTTCCGTGAATATGTAAGGCTACTGCAAGGACTGCGTCCGAAAGTCTTTGTTATGGAAAATGTATCTTCTGGTATGGTCAAAGGGAAAATGAAGGTTATATTTGCTGAGATTTTACGTGCGCTAAAAGCAAGCGGGTATCGCGTTAAAGCTAGGTTAATGAATGCCAAGTATTTCAATGTACCGCAAAGCAGGGAGAGGATGATTTTTATCGGCATTCGGGAAGATTTGGGCATAGAGCCCAGCCATCCAAGACCGCAGGCGCGGCCGATCACCGTGAGGCAAGCTTTGCGAGGGTGCGTTCCAGAAGAAATTCCTATGCTGAATGAAAAGTATGCAGCTATCTGGCGCAGAGTACCGATTGGCAGCGACATGGGCGATGCCCTCAACCTGAACGGGCATTATAGTGATGTGGTAAAACTGCATCCGGACAGGCCGTCAAGGACTCTGGTAAAAACGCAGACCGGCAGAGGCTTTGCTACACTTTGCCATTGGGAAGAGCCGCGGGCGATTAGCATCGCCGAGGCCAAGCGCTTGGGAAGTTTTCCGGACGACTTTCAATTTATCGGCTCATACAGCGAGCAGTGGGCAAGGATCGGTAATTCAGTACCGCCGTTATTCATGAAGGCAATTGCCGAACATATTCGCGACAATATTTTGTTGTCTGCATAAAAAAGAGAAAGGGAGGACGCGCTAACGTCCTCCCGATACCGGATACCCCGGCGAGAGATAGTAGGTTGCACTGTGGCCACAGATTGCGGAGGGCTACTATCTCATCACCATTTTACAAGATGGCGGGGGTATCAAACAATGTCCAAAACAAACAAATGTTCGGAAATAGATAATAATAGCTTACTCTTACAGCACCAAGCGGCTGTTATCGAAGGAATTGCCGATTCCAAGGGGAAATACCGCAAGATTGTCCAAGCTGGAATTGGCAAATGGGTTAGCGACTTTCAGCGGGGGCAAATAGAAATCAAAACGGTAGACGATCTAAAAAAGCTCATTGAACTGGATATAGAACTCCAGCGCGATGAGCTTTAGCTTTTGGTTTACCGTGTGGGGGTGGTGAGCGTGTAGTGGCAAGGCCCAGAAATCCGGATAGGGAAAAGGCTTTTCAGCTTTGGAGTGAGAGTGCCGGTAAAGCAAAACTAAAAGATATTGCCGAGCAGCTCGGAGTCCCTGATTCCCGCATTCGTAAGTGGAAAGCCGAAGATAAATGGGATGAAAAAATAAAGGAGCGCTCCGATACCGATAAAGGAGCGCTCCTAAATACAAAAGAGAACGCTCCCAAAAAGAAAGGCCCGCCGTTTGGCAGCCAAAATGCCAAAGGCCATGGCGCGCCTAAAGGCAATAAAAATGCGCTTGGCAATAAAGGCGGCAAAGGCCCGCCGCCGGGCAGTAAAAATGCTTTGAAGACCGGCGAACATGAAACGATTTGGTATGACACCTTAACCGATGAGGAAAAAGCGCTTTACGGCAAAATCAATACCAACACCCTGGCGCAGGTCGAGCAGAGCATTATCTTTCTCAGTTTTCGCGAGCGTCGCATGATGGAGCGCATCAAGAAGCTGATGGACGGCCTAACCGAAAAAGAGCGCCGTATCCTTTCCGAGCTCCGGGAGGAAAAACAGGAAGTTGAGCTATACGATGAAAAAACTGCGTCAACCAAAACCGTGCTGGTACCGGTACCGAAAATGGTTGTCACCAATATTGCCGAGACACAGTCCAGGGCAATTGATGACATCCTGCGTATTGAGGACGGCTTAACCCGGGTACAGCAGCAAAAAGCGCGCTATATTGCCCTCAAACACACCATTGAGAATGACGCCAGGGGTGAAGGCGGCGATATTGCCAACGAGCACGCGCAGCGCTTGCAGGAAGCGTGGGCAAAACGATGTTAACGGTTGAGGAATTGTTATTGCAGCCGCATGTTTTGGCCTATTATGCCGACAATCCCATTGACTATGTCAAAGAAGTCATTGGTGCTACGCCGGACGATGTTCAGGCGGAAATATTAGATAGCTGCGCCAATAATCAACTGACTTCCGTTCGTTCCGGTCATGGTACTGGAAAATCGGCGGTAGAAAGCTGGGTTGCAAAGTGGTTTATGTTTTCGCGGCCATTTCCCAAGGTACCCTGTACTGCGCCAACCCAGCATCAGCTGCACGATATTCTCTGGGCCGAACTCAACAAATGGAATCGTCAGTCGGCCGATTGCTTTTTGTTCGAATGGACCGACAAACGATTTTACCATAAGGCGCATCGCGAAGAATGGTTTGCGGTACCGCGAACGGCAACGCAGCCGGACGCGCTCCAAGGGTTTCACGCTGATCATGTTTTTTATATCATTGACGAAGCATCCGGCGTGGCGGACAAAATTTTTGAGCCGGTCTTAGGGGCGCTTTCTACGGAAGGCGCTGGCCTGCTAGCTTGCGGTAATCCGACGCAGCTTGCCGGCTGGTTTTTTGACAGCCACAATTCCAAGCGGGAAATGTACAGCACCTTTCAAATAGATGGCCGCAACTCTCCGCGGGTATCACTGAAATATGTCCAGATGATCATTGACATGTTTGGCGAGGACAGCGATGTGTTCCGGGTGCGGGTTGCCGGGCAGTTTCCGAAAGCCATGCCGGACAGCTTCATTCCGCTTGACTGGGTGGAAAGAAACAGCGTCAAGGTACCGCTGATTATTGTTCCGCGCAGCATCGATATAGGGGCAGACGTTGCCAGGTACGGTGATGACCAGTCAGTTCTATGCCCGGTATTTGACCGCCGGCACCAGATGGAACCGGAAATTTATAACCACAACAACACCATGGAGCTGGCCGGCCGCACTATACAGATGCTGGACCGGTACACGGGCAAGTATGGCCGTATCCCCATGTCGGTGCGGGTAGACTGCGATGGCCTAGGGGTTGGTGTATATGACCGTGTGGCTGAGGTCGTAAAAAGCCAGCGGATGTCGCATGTAAAAGTTTACGAAGGACATTTCGGTGGCTCTGGCGGTAAAGTCTCCGCAGGTGATCCGGTTAAATATGCCAATAGTACCGGTCTGATGTGGGGTTTGATCCGCGAAATGCTGCGGCAAGATGAATTGACGCTTTGGTATAACAACGCGCAGATTAGTCAGTTAACCAACCGGAAATATCGCGTAAATTCCAAAGGTGAAATAGAACTGGAACGTAAAGAAGACATGAAAACACGCAGTTTGAAGTCGCCTGACCTTGGCGATGCTTTGGCTTTGGCCCTCTGGCAGCCGCGAAAAGTCGGATTTTCCATGCAAGTATAAGGGAGGTGAAATTTTGACAGAAGCAAGCAAAGTATTAGATATTGATAGGCTGTTGGGATTGGACGATTATCAGTTTTTAACTGGTGCATACTACGGTTCCGGCGGCTTTAAAGATGGCAGCTATCTGGTCAGGCATCCGCGCGAAACGCCTGAGAAATATCTTAAGCGTCGGGAGCTGGCTTATTATCTAAATTATGTGGCGCCAACAGTGAACAGCCATGTCAATCCTGTTTTTAATAAAGAGCCTGAACGGGAATGGCGGGAGAATCCATTGTTTTCGGCTTTTGCCGAGGATACCGACACTTTGGGAACATCACTGGCCCGTTTTATGAAGCGGGCGGGATTCATCGCCAAACTGCAAGCCGTAGCCTTTATCGTTATCGACAACGCCGCGGAACAGCCTGGGAACATGGCGGAAGTCCTAAGGCAGAGAGCGCTTCCCTATGCCTATATTGTGCAGCGTAAGCAGGTAAAAAGCTATAAAACGAACAAGCCCGGCAAGCTGATTGAGATGACCTATACAATCGCGTCAGAGGTAAATGAGTCTGGCGAGGCACAACTGGAAACCTGGACATGGACAACCACGAAATGGAAATGTCAAGACGCCAACGGCGAAAAGAGGGAAGGCAATCATCCATTGGGGCGGCTGCCGATCGTTCCTCTGTACGCCAAGCCCTACGAACCCGGAAATGTGCTGCCGCAGTCGGAATTTTATTCGATCGCCAAGGCCAACAAACGGCTATACAATCTTTGTTCCGAGATTGATGAACTGATCCGCAGCCAGGCGTTTAATGTCTTTACTTATCCAATTGGGGAGAACCAAAGTGAGAATGATATAAGAGAAATTGTGACAGGGACCGAAAATGCCGTAGTCTATGACGGTACACTCCACAACTCTCCCCAATTTACTGCCCCGGATTCGTCCTCGTTGGTGGAGCTCCGCCAAGAGCGAAAAGACTTGATTGTCGAGATTTACCGTATGGCGGAGCTTTCCCATGTGACCGGCGTTGAAACCAAAACCAGTGGAGTTGCCAAGGAGTGGGACTTTCAGAACACTAACCAGGTGCTCCGCGACTTCGCCCTGAACTGCGAAGATGCGGAGCGGGAAACTGCCCGGGTGTTTGAGCTATGGACAAACACCCGGGTTGATTTATACAGCAATTATTCCGATGATTTTGGCATTGTTGATGTTGCGGCAGCCCTCGACAATGCTGGCAAAGGGTTGGATCTTAATATCGGCGGACAGTTTGATGTTGAGGTGAAAAAGAAAGCGGCTTCCGTTTATCTTAACGACCTGCCGGAGGAGCGGTTTGATGCTGTCATGGAAGACATTGATCGGCGCGCCGAGGAAACGCAGCAGGCTGAGGACTTAAACTCTGCATGAAGCGGGATGAATTATTGGCGCTGCTGCGGCAGTACATGGGAACGGCCGGCGACTTAGGTGACAAGCTGGTCAACCAGATTATTAGCCAGATCAACGCCGGCAAACCGCTTTCCGCTGCCATCGATGCCGCGATGGCAGCGACTGGATTCAACGCTGCCTACATAAATAACCTGATCGAGTCGATTTGTTCTGCTGCTTTACTCAGCTATGGCATAAAGACGCCAAGCATGGAAATGAAAACAGCGGTCCGTCAATATATCTTGGCTGACGCCTGGGCGCCGGACAAAATGAAGCTGTCCAAACGGCTGCACGGGACTTCAAAGCAAATGCGGACTGCAATTGTCGATACCATTGCCGCGGCCATGCGCAAGGGCAAAGCCGTTAAGCAGCTATCCATGGACCTGTATGACGGTTACAACAGCGGCAAAAAAGTACTGCGCGGCGCGGAACTGCCACAGTACTTAAACCGGATGGTTGTGGCTGCCCGCTCAGCCGCCGGCGGTGACCGCAACATCCTTGGCGAGTTTAACCGGGCTGTGAAGGCCGCTCAAAAGCAACTGGCGAAAACGAACCAACCGGACAAGGCGCTGCGGGTGGCTTATCAGAATCTGATTGACGCTGCGCAAAAGTTGAATCAGAAAGCGTTGGAGAAAGCTGCGTGGGTAGCGGTGCAGGAAAAGGCCCGTTACTACGCCGACCGGATCGCTACTACTGAAATGTCCCGGGCATGGTCGGACAGCTTTTATGCGCAAAATTATGACGATCCGGACGTGGTCGGCTATGGCTGGCGACTTTCTAGCAATCATCCTGTCTTTGACATATGCGATTTCCATGCTGGCGTGGATCTTTACGGTATGGGCGCCGGCAATTATCCCAAGGACAAAGTGCCGCCGCATCCGGCCCATCCGTTCTGCCGCTGTAATCTTGTGGTATTATACCGGGGCGAGGTAACTGTAGGCAAGTTTAATCCTGATGCCGCGGCCGCCTGGCTTAAGGCGCAAAGCATGTCCGACAGGCAGAAGCTGCTGGGCGTAGCAGGCAGTCGACAATTTGAACAGGACGGCAAATGGCAGAAACACTTGCGGAACTGGCAGGGGCATGTGGATCCGAAGCCGCGGTTAAAGGTTCAAGAGCTTAAATCCTATTTGCAACAAAGTAAAGACAATGGTATAATAAGGGAAAATATGATCAATGCAGCGGAGCAAATACGGAAGCAAGTTCTGGAAGATGGACCTGAATGGAAGCCAGGGAAGCTTGAGAAGCACGTTGAAAAGCGTAAGAACCGAGGGCATATACCTCAAGGTTGGACAGATGTAGATTATAACAGCAAAATATTAGAAATATTGAACAGTAAAGATGTTGACACGTATTTATACCACAAGAATGGGTTTGTACAAAACTTTTTTGTATATGCGCATAGGAAATCCAAATGGATGGTAATGATCGGCGAAAATGGAATAATGGAAACGGCCTATATCATTGACCAACAGCCCTATGACGAACATTTAAGCATTAAAGAAGGGTATACCAAAATGGGAACAATAGGAGGGAAGGGCAATGCTGACTAACGCAGAACTAATTAAACGATATGGATTTGATGTTGAGAACATAGCGCTTTCCGGCATTGAACTTATGGACACTATTGCCATGAGGGACACCTTGGAGCAAAATTATTCGTCATTATCAAAAGAGGAAAAAAAGCTGTTAGATTTAGCAGATAAGACTTTGCTAAATAATGCCCAGAGCTTTTACCAAGAAATGAATGAGTTTATGGATTTTAGCCAGGCGGATTTTTCGCAACCATTTAGTCATTGGTGGGCGCATATCGACAAGGTTGTATCCGGCGAACTGATTGTAGACCTGGACAATCACCGGGTATTCTTAAAGACTGACAATGAGCAGGCCGCCACATTAACAGCTTAATTACTAAACTATTACTAACCGCCAACCTGGCGGTTTTTTTGTTGGCTTAAAGGATGTGAGAAAAAATGAATATCTACTTGTGATAACGCCGTAAGGCGTTTTTATTTTGCCTAAAAACCAAAGGAGGTCACCAAATTGACATTAGAACAATTACTTGAAGCCCTTGCTAAACTGCCTGAAGGGTCAAAATTCGCCGAGGCCCTTAAAGCCCTTATTGCCGCCAAAGAGGCAGAGCTCGGCCAGCAAAAGGCGCAGTTTAAAACATTAACAAAAACCCTCAAGGATACGGAGGACAAGCTGAAAGCCACAACCAGCCGCCTGGAACAGTTTCACGACCATACCGGTATTGCCGATGATGTGGAGGATTTAGATACAGCTTTGGCTGATCTAAAAGCCCAGGCCGAGAAAAACGGCGGCAAGAATGCGCCAGAAATTGCCCAGTTGCAGCGCGACAATGCCAAGCTGCAGCGAGAACTGAAAAAAAATACGGAATCGTTGGCCGCCTTTGAAAAGCTGGCAAACGAAGAACGCGCCAAGCGCCAAACGAGCGAGCGCAACCGGGCATTGCTGTCAGCGCTGACTGAACACAAGGCCATCAAGCCGGATCAGCTTTTAAAGATTCTGGCAGATAAGGTCAAAATCAATGACGATGACAGCCTTGCTTTCTTGAAGGACGACGGAGAGGAAATTGAAGTTGCCACTGGCGTCAAGGCCTGGCTGGACGCTAATCCGGAATTTGTATTTAACCCGCAGAGCCCGGGCGCTGGCGGCGGTGGCGGTGGTACCGGCGGTAAAGCAGGGGAAGCCGGCGCATTCGGCAAGGCTTTGGCGCAGCAGGTAACTACTCAACAGACTCCGTCCTTGCAAAAAGGGGCAGAATTCTATTTTGGAAAAGGAGAGTAATGAACAATGAAATTTGTGCAAACCAGTTATTTGGGGACTAAAAACATCCTCCGTTTCGCGGATCATTTTGTTAATATGCCGGTTATGGTGGCTGACACCGGGGTAACGGTCAACGATGATGGCAAAAAGCTGGTCCCGGCCGGCACAATCATCGGCGGTTCTGGGGGCAAAGTACTAGAAGATCCGGAAAATATTCTTGTAGTTGCCAGTAATGACGAAAATGCCGAGGGTGTCCTGTTTAACGATGTTGATGTGACCTATGGTCCCGCTCCTGGCGCTATGCTTATTCACGGGTTTCCGGCCACTGATAAGCTGCCGGTGGTACCGGCTGCCACAGCTATTACTGCGCTTGCAGGCAGAATTGTCTTTTTAAAGTAAATCATATAAGGAGCTGATTTTCAAATGAATATTTTTGACTTGATTAATGCCCAAGAAATGGGTGTTTATTACACAGAAGCCGCTTCGAATCAAATTCCTTATTTGGGAGAAGTATTGTTCCCTCCGAAAAAGAAACTAGGTTTAAACCTGTCGTACATCAAGGGCAGTCAAGGATTGCCGGTTATGCTTGCTCCTGCGGCGTTTGATGCTAAGGCACCGGTCAGAGACCGCATCGGCGTGGACAAGTTGGAAACCGAAATGCCGTTTTTCCGCGAATCCATGCGAATTGGCGAATTTGATCGCCAGCAAATATTGATGGCGATGGAAGCAGCAAACAAGGATATTTTAAAGCCGATGATTCAGAAAATATTCGATGATGCCGGCAACCTGGTTAAAGGGGTAAATGTAGTTGCCGAGCGCATGCGGATGCAACTGTTGTCGACAGGGAAAATCAGGATTAAGGCGGATGGAGTAGACTATGATTATCCAGGTTTCCTCAAATCATCTCAAATGAGTTCTTTGGCAGGTACCGCGAAGTGGTCGGATACCGAGAACTCCAATCCGGTACAGGACATTCTGGATCTGATGGAGGGTGCCGAAGACGCCACCGGCAACCGGCCGACGCGGGCAATCTGCACTCGGAAAACCTGGGGCTATTTACTGCAGAATGAAAAAATCAAGAAAGACATGAATCCGATCGGCGGTCTGAATATCATCATGACGGACAATGTTCTTAAACAGTATTTCCTTGATAAGTTAGGGCTGACTGTTGTGGTCTACAACAAGAAGTTCTTGCTAAAACTTGGCGGCGCTTCACAACAGTTTTTCCCAGACAATGTGTTTACGCTTATCCCTGACGGCAATCTGGGTAATACCTATTTCGGCACCACGCCGGAGGAGGCCGATTTGCTGACCAATGCGAGTCAGGCCAAGGTGTCTATCGTTAATACCGGTACTGCATTAACTACCTACGCCGAGCCGCATCCAGTCAATGTACTGACCATAGTTTCAGCGATCTGCCTGCCTAGTTTTGAATCGGCGGACAGTGTACGCATCCTTACGGTGGCGTAACGTGAACGTCAAGTTCGAACTGGATTACCTGAAGCTTTTAGCGGCGGCCGAAAGGTCGCCGAAACTGGCTCATGAGGCAATGGTGCTTGCTTTAGGTAAATCAGCGAGGGAAGTGCAGACATTGGCCAGGGCCAAGCATCGGTTCCGCAGCCGCACCGGAATGCTGGAAAAGTCAGTGGACTACCAAGTGGATCGGGAGGCAATGAGCGCCGCGGTGTATCTCGATGAAGGCGCTGCGACCTATGCGCCCTGGGTGCATGACGGAACCGACCCGCACTGGATTCTGCCGCGGGCGAAAAAGGCGCTGCGCTGGACGAAGGGCGGCAAGTTTGTTTTTGCCAAAAAGGTTTGGCATCCGGGTACCAAGCCGGATAAGTTTCTTTATGAAGCCGGCGAGGCGGCGGTGCCTGCTATTAACCTGATCTTTGCCCGGGCGCTTGATAATTTGGCCACACAGATTGACCAGCAGATTGGAGGAGGAGCCTGATGGCCTATTTTGATACAACTGAGATTCGGGACAAACTGCTTGTAAAGTTAATCAAACCGGAAGATATACAGGAGAGTACCGACTATATTGACGATATTGCTTTGCGCCTTGGAGTAAATCCGGGGCGCATTCCTGTTCCGGCTCCATACCAAGTGAGAACGCTGGCTATGTGCTATGCGCTGATGACTGCAGCCCAAAATGAAACCAGAATGAACAGCGACGGCGGTGAGGATGGGGCGGACTCTTACGAGTTAAAGCGTCGTATTTATGCCAAGCGCGTTGCTGAGCTTGAAGACCAAATTACAGCCGAAACGCTGTTAGGCGGCGGTAGCGCAAGCAAGAAGTTTCCTGTCTCTATCCCGCTGAGGAGGTGCTGACATGCTTTGGTGGCCAATTGCAAAACATTTGGTTGACTTCCTGGCAGCCAAGCCTGAATTCGCCGAACCGTGGCAGGTCTATCCTGGCAGTAAGGGCAAAGCCAAAGAGTATCCTTGCGTTGAGGTTCAGTGGGATCAAGAGTCGGGGCTGTCAGTTCATAAATCCAATGAGGGCGGTATAACCCTTTGGGTAGATGTTTGGGTTCCGTCAGATGAGGTTGAGCCTGATGTGGTTTATCAGCAGCAGTACGAAGTCCAGCGTGTTATTCTGGATAGTTTGCGGGATTGGTCGGATTTGTTGCTAAAGGATTTAAAAGTTGCCGCCAAAGTTGATTGTCCTGGGATTGCCTCTGAAGGGACAATTACCCGGCCGACCTTTGGCTGTAGTATTATACTAACAATTGAATGGAGGAAAAGCCGATATGTTTAATTTTGACTTACAGCGCTTTGCAAGGGCGTCCGGCTCAAACGCTGAGGACCTGATGCTGGGCGCGGGTACCGTGTATTTTGAACGTTTTACCAAGCAGGGGGAGCCCACGGGAATACTGCACCACTGCGGTAACGTGGACTCTTTTAATTTAACTACCGAGGTAACCACGGTAAGCAAAAATTCCAGCATGACCAGTGCCAGGGAACTGATGGCCGAGGTTACTACACAGGTGGCGGCCAGAATCACCATGGCCTTTACCGAATATGATCCGACCAATCTGGCTTTAGGGCTGTATGGCGAAACCGGTGTTGAAACACAGGATGAAAAGGATGTAGTGGATGAGGAATACACTGTATCGCCGGACTCAGTTATTCGCCTGCCGTATTATAACATTGACAATGTGGCACTGATGGCCGAGAACGTAGTGGAGGCAGATATCGGTACGGCGGCAATGACAACCAACAGCGGCTCTGACGGAATACTGACTACCGGCGGGGAGTATACCGGAACCGAAACAATCGATTATTTTGTCAGGATAGCGACCGGAAATACCGATCCTGGCGATATCGCCGGCTGCAAATTCCAGTGGACGAAGGGATCAGTTACCGGAGTTTATAGTGCAGCGATCGATGCAGACGGCACCGATCAGGCGCTAGAGGATGGCATTACAGTAAAATTGGTTGTCGGTGTCGGGCAGAATTTTACTGCCAATGAAATCTATAAATTTACAGCGACCTCAGCTAGTGGTGAATATGTAAAAGGCAAAGACTACCACGTCTATGAAGTCGAAGCCAGGGCCGGTATCATTAATATCCCTCCAACATCAACAATACCGGCGGAAAGCAAGGTAAAAATAAGCTACCACGTTCCTGCCGCCAGATTTCCTAAAATCATGGGAGCCACCGCCGGCCGCATCGAAGGACGCCTGCTCTTTATTGGCGATCCGAATCGCGGGCCGTGCTATAACGGCGATTTTTGGAGGTGCAGCATGAAGCCGAATGGTGACTTGGCGGGACTGATCGGCACTGATTTTGGATCGTATGAAATCCAGGCTACCTGCATGTCCGACCGGCAGAACCACCCTGACGAGCCGTTTTATAAGCTCGTCAAAGTACAGTAGCAAAGAGCCGCATCGCGCGGCTCTTATTAATTTTATTTGGAGGTAAAATAAATGAGCAAAAGCGATCTTGAAGTTTTAATCCCAGAGAACGAGATAAAGCTTGCCAGCGGTGAAACGGTAGTCATTAGCCCGTTTTCTTTTGCCAAGCTGCCTAAAGTAGTTTCTTTGATAAACTCAATTGGCGTTGGGCTGTTCTTATTGTGGGAAGCGAAAGCCGGTTTAAAAGTAACTCATGAAAATGCGGAAGAAGGAACTGCAGATATTGAATTTGATGATCTTGTTATTAATAAGGTCAATGAGTTTATGGAGTCCCACTTTGATGCTGTTGTAGAAATCATGGCTATCTATTGCCGGCGGTCCAGCGACTTCTTCCTGGATGAAGAGCGAGGGCCGAATGTAGAAGAAGCAATTCAAATACTTTTTACAATCATTGCGCGTCATCTTGGTTTTTTTACGAAGACGCTCCAGCCGATCGTGGCAAGCATAAAAAGCAAGGCGAAACCTGGGGCGACATCGTCAGAGTCTTAAAGCGCGAAGGTCATCTGTTTAGCGAGATCAAGGAGTACACGCTGGATCAGATGATCTTTTTCTATGCTGATGCCATCATGGCCCGCATTGACTATATGTACGATGTTCGCGCGGCTGTCTGGGCTGACGGCAAAGACCTGGACAAATATATTACTGCAATAGCGGAGGGGTAGCATGGCTAAAATCAAACTCACTATCTCGGCCGAAAGTGCCCAAGCCATCAAAGCATTGCAGGACGTTGCCAAGGCTGCAGGGCAGACCGGTAAAGATGTTAAATCGGCCGGATCAGGTGCAAACTTTAGCGAAGCAACAAAATCAGCCGGCAGTTTTCTGGGTACTCTCGGCAAAATCAGCGTCGTCGGAGCTGCGATCTTATATATCTTTAATCAGGTAAAAGACGCTGCAACAGCTCTTTTGGGACCTGGTTTTGAGTTTAATAAAAGCATGGAACAAAACAAACTCGGCCTAGCCGGCATCCTGCAGTCCATGACGTTTATAGGCGGCAAGGCGGTGGACTTTTACACGGCGCTGTCTGTCAGTTCCGACATGATGAAAAAACTGCAGCGGGACGCATTGCGCACTGCTGCCTCAACTGAGGATTTGGTTGAGGTTTTCCGGGCCATACTAGCACCGGGCTTAAACGCCAACATGCTGATGGATCAAATACGGCAGATTGCCGTGGTTGGTACAAATGCCGTTAAGTCGCTCGGCGTTCCGCGGCAGCAGATCGTGCAGGAGCTCAGGGACCTAGTGCAGGGCGGGATAACGGCGGCCGGCTCAACGCTGGCGACAGCATTAGGTATTACTGATGCTGACATCAAAAAGGCTAAGAATTCAGCCGGCGGTTTATATAAGTATTTAATGGATCGCATGGCAGGATTTGCGGAAACCGCAAACAAATTTCCTGATACGATGGCCGGCAAAATTGACCAGCTCAATGAAATGTGGACCATGGCCAGCGCAAAATTTGCCGAGGAGTTCGAAGAACCGATCAAGGAAGGACTGCAGTTCTTATCAGACCTTATTGGCACAATTAATGAGGAAACTGGAGAGCTTGAAATCAACCCGGCAATATTAGCGTTTATGGATGATGTTCAGGACGGATTTAAGGAAGTCAAGGAACTATCTAGTGACATAAAAAATCTTTTTGGTAATTCCTTCGATCCTATGGCCAGCTCCGCCAAGAACCTGTACAGCGCGATTAAAGATGTGGGTTCCATCCTGACGGATTTAACGCGCATATTGACAAAGGTCAGCGTGCCGGGATTCGAGTTGTTTGGCAAAGTGCTGGACAACGAGATTAAAAAGCTGCAATGGTTTACCGATAAGGCAAAGACACTCTTTGACTATCTTGCGCAAATAACCGGGACTAAGCAGCCGGAGCCCGAAAAAGGCTGGGCCGATTTCCGTCGATTGGAAGATACGAATAACTTACCGCCAATTACTCCCGCTGGAAATGTAACCAATAAGAATGCTGATCAAAACAAGCTCATTGAGAATTCTCAGCAGGCGTTAAAAATAGCACTTGCTGCTATTGAGGCCGATGCCAAGAAAGCGGTCACTGCCATTAAACAGGAGCAGGATCAACTGAAAGTTGCATATGAACAGGCTTTAATTTCCGCTGAAGAATATATGCGCCGCAAAACCGAGATGGAAATGAAAGAACAGCAAATTGCTGTTGATCAGGCCCAAAGAAAGCTTGAGGCCACGCAAGGTGCGTTATTTGATAAAGACGAAGACCAAAATACTGCAGTTTCTAAAGCCGATAATGAGCTGGATATTGAAATTGAAAAGCTTAAAACCTTCGGTGTCAGCCTGGACGATGTCAATAAGGCTATTAACGCAATGTCCGCTGCCGGTCAGACCTGGCGCAAAGAGCTTGAGAACGTCAATATTGACGGCCTGCAGGATAATGCTAAGACGGCAATAGATGCTCTGGGAGCCTATTTTTATAAGCTTACAGGGCAGCAGATGGTGGTTTCATCTGGGCTGCGTGACTGGGGCGGCCATGTGAACGGTACTAAATTTGATGTGGTTGATGCTGGCGCATCTGAGCTGCTTGAGAAAAATATTAATGGTATCCGGGATAAAATTATTGCTTATGCGGAATCCATTGGCCTGCAGGTACTGGATGAGTACGATAACCCGTCCGAACATGCCACCGGCGGACATCTGGACATCAATGCCAAGGACTTTACCGCAACGATGGCAGCGCAGGTTAAAGCAAAGATTGGTACAGTGCTGACTAAGAGCGGCCTGGAATACTTAAATGCCATTCTTACGCTTATGGGTGAGGCTGATGAGATATCCAAGTCACTTGCCGAAGCGAAAGGCGACGTGTCAACCCGGCAAAAGGCTGAGCTTACAGCGAAATATAACGACCTGATTAAAAAGTTTGAAGTCAATGGGATGGCTGACGCTGTTAAGGATATCCAGGATTTGCAAAAGATGCAATTCGCGCAGATTGACTTTTCCCAAGCCCAGAAAGACCTGGAAATCGCTAATGAGGAAATGACCACTGCCCAGATTGACCTGTTAAATAGCCTGGCTACCGGTGCTATGTCCGCAACTGAGGTCAGTGATGAGTACGTCAGGCAATATAACGCTAAAACGAGGGTTATCCTTGCCGATCTCCGCTTGCAATTAGATTCTGCTGTTAAGTTGGGCGACCGTGATCTGGCGAATAAGATTCGCGCCGCCATTCGCGGAATTACCGATAAAATAAGCGAGTTTTTTGACGCTGTGATTGCTCGTATTGACGCTGAACTGCAAAATGAGATCGCCATGATTGACGCTGATCGCAGTCTGACAAGCATGCAGAAGTCGGATGCTATTGATGCGGCAAATAGGCGGGCTGCGGCAGATAAAGCGGTGGAGTATGAAACTAAGGCACAGAAAATACGTGATTCAGGAGGCAACATTGGTGATGCTATAGATTATGAGAATGCAGCTACCCTCAATCGTAAATTAGCCGAAATTCCAACTCTCCTTGAAAAAATTCACGAATCAAGTAAACGAGCCTTTGAGGACGGATTACTTACTTTCCTGACTGACGGTATAAATCAATGCGCTTCTCTGGGCGACGCCATTCTTGATTTAGCCAATACTGTCTTAAGTGCAATCCAGCGCGTATATGCTGAAGCTTTAACGAAAAACATTATGTCGCTAATGGGACTAGGTCCTAACCGCGTGTTTACTCTTCCTACGCAAAATGTAACTGCAAGCACGCAGAATTTTGCCGAAGGCGGTTCCATAGACAGCGGTATTGTTGAGGGACCGGGCACAAGTGTCAGCGACAGTATTTTGGCCTGGGTAGACAATGTCGGGAGGTTTATCCGCATATCAAACGGCGAATTTGTGATGCGCGGCACTGCTGTTACAAAATATGGCAGAGATTTATTAGAGCGGCTCAATAGCGGTCAAGTACCGACGGGAATGCTTAAAGCTTATGCTGGCGGTGGATCGCTGACTAATCGGAGCTTTGCTGGTACTGATGCTCCAGGGCCACAAAGCGTTGCGGCGAATTTGACTGCCGGTGATACTACCGTCAATCTCAGGAATGTTAATGTATTTGACCGAGACGAAATTATTGGCGGGTATATGCGGGGGCGGTCGGGTGAGAGGGTGTTAATGAACTTTGTAAAAAATAATGCGGCAACAGTTAACCATATGCTAAAAATGCGGGGTTAGTTGACGAAAACCGGCAAATAATGGTATATTAACTCAAAAAGGGTGATGAATTTGAAGAAAATCGCGCTCGTTTTGAGTTTGGTTATGTTGTTGGGGATAAGTATTGTTTATGCAGAGATCAGGGAAGGCAGAGATCAGTTTACTGATGGAAAATGGCGAACGAGTGGCAATTTCCTTGACAATCAACAATGGATTGGTTTACGGAAGATAAGCGATGGGGAAGTAACAAAATATGAAATTTTGTTTTCGGAAAAAGAACTTAAGTACGTGAAGTTTTCTGAGAAAAGCGGAGAAATAAAAATTGATGATAAACCTGTTAGTCAACTCCAAGTTGGAGCAGTATCATCAAGACCTGCATTAAGTAGCGGGTTATCACATCTCAGCCTCACTATCACAGTAAGTTCGGAACAAATTAAATCAATCGAAACCGCTCAGCGTGTAGCGCTTAAATTCAGAAAAACAGATGGCACATCAACTGTTTTAGTCCTTCCCGATGCGGTTCTCGCCGAATGGAAAGAAGTAATCAATACGGAGAAATAAGCGTCTAAAAACTTGCGTTTGGGGAGAGAGTGGTGATATACTATTTCACATCTCTAATCTCAACGAACAAAAGGAGGGCGTATTCATGATTGTTGTTGGCGGAGAAACTTTCGTAAATTGTTGTAACCATACCATTAACACCAGACAGCCTGTCTTGCGGAATTATACAACAGGGGAGACCATTGGGATAAGGAAAATTGATTTGGGGCCATGTGAACCGGAGAACCATCTACGTGTAAGAAACGGTGTCCCTGACAGTTATGACCACATTCCTGGTCGTAGATTGATAGTATCGTCAAAATATCAAAAAGCTGTAAACCGGGAATATGGGAATACCTTTAGATTGGTTCGGGTACATAATTATTCTCCAGAAAAAGGGTATGCTGATAGATTCAAACCCATCACTCCTATTCATAAGATAAAAAATTAAAGCTATAACGTGACGAGAGCCGCCTGACCGGGCGGCTTTTCTTACGCCAAAAAATAAGGGAGGACAACCTTATGACATTTAATGACGTTGCAAAATTACCCGAAACGTTGGCTGCCCTGGAGCTGCGGATTGCGGCGCTGGAAAAAGAAAATGCCGGCCACAAGCGGCAACTTGAGGAACGGCAAGAGCAAATAAGACTTGAGATAAAGAGTTTTTTTAAAGGAATGACCTTTAGCGAATTGGATGCACTATTTAAAGGGGAGGGGTGAAGAGCTTGGAAACCTTGGATGTATTAAATAGAATCTTACTTTTCACAATTAATATAGCGGCGCTAGTTGTGTTAATCCGCTGGTTTATTGCTGGGAATAAGGCTGCCGCCAATGGTATTCAAATCACCCTTAAAGGAGTTCAGATCACTGTTAAAAAGGAATAGCCTGACATAGCGTTATGGCTGTAAAAGTTGCGCAAATATAGTATGCAATATATTTAAAATCGAGACGACAATAGTGCGAGTATCTTCATTAACTATATGTGGATATAACGCTATAAACAGGCTAGCAAGACCAATCTGATTGTTAAGTGACAAACCAGAATTTGATTTGCTTCTATCTGAGCCCTCGACCTGCAAATTGACATTAATTATTAATGTTTCAATATTTATGTCTGTTTTTTGTTGTGCGGATGCTACTAATTCAGGCCATTCTGGTTGTTGAGCAATTGTGGCAATTTGAAACTGCAGTTCTCCCCAGAGCCTTTCAGAGAAATTTGATTCATTTTTCTTTGGCTTTAGTAATGATTTAGTGACATTAGGAAGTAAGAATGAAAGTTCAGGATACATCTGAGGTTGTTTTACTAAATTGTTTGAACGTAAGAATTTTTCCAGCTTATCCTGCGTTTCACCCAAGTCGTTTTTTAATTCTTCGTCGCCTTTACTCATAATCGTCACCTCCCTTCGAGGTGAAAATTCGACAATAACCAATAATTCCCTGTACAAAATCACCGGAGGTGAACATATGGCCACATACATCGGCACTGCTAACAGCGTCCCCGACCTGCTGCGCGGTGTCATTTATTTTTTAACCGATTCCACCAATTTTGGCGCGGGCAACGAATGGAAACTGGTCGAGCCGGCAACAGTCGATGACATCAGTACGGAATGCATCCTCAAAGGCATCGGCGACGGCCAGGACGATATTTACCTTGGCTTTCAGCTGGCATCGAGGGGTGTTGATCAGATTGACATTGTCCTAAACGGCTATGCCGGCTACGATGCCGGCCTTACCTGGCGCGAGCAGCCCGGCGGTATCAGTCACGCCACATTGCCGACTATCCCTTTGGTTAGAGACACATTCATGACCTACTGGGTGAGCGCCACAACCAAACGAATCATTATCGTGGTCGAACTCAGCACCCAGTATGAATCCGCCTATATTGGCCTAATGAATCCAGTCGCGATCGAGCGGCAATATCCCTATCCGCTGGTAATCGGGGGATCAGCCTATGAGGGGATTGCCTGGACCAGCACAACCTGGGAGCATAGTTATTTCGCCAATCCCGGTGGCAGTGCATCGGCAACCTCACTGCGTATCCGGCGTCCGGACGGCGACTGGCGGGTGGGGCTGAACTATAACGGCAACAATCTCGCCCCACTGTCTCCCCTGTGCGTCTGGCCGACCAACGTCGCGCCGGTCCGGGCCGTCACCATCTACGACCCTGTCCTTACTCTAGAGAACGTGATTATGTACCCATTCCTCTTGTACGAATCGCTACCGGTCGGAACCATTGGCCAGCTTGACGGCATTTACTGGGTAGGCAACCGGGAGGATCTGGCCACTAAAGACAGCATTTCCTATGGCGGCAAGATTTACAAAATCTTTAACAACGTTCAGCGCCGGGACAATGACCAGTATTTCGCCGTTGAATGGGTATAGGAGGCGATTAACCTATGCCATACACAAAAGGCCGGGCCGCAAGCTATGAAGACCTGATTAACCAAATTGTCGCCTTTGTCACCGATGAGGGCATCCACGGTGAAGATGCCTGGGAGCTCATGCGCAGCGAACCCTGGCCGAGAGGGACCATCTTTAAAGCAAGGGGGCTTGAGCAGCAGGATAGCATCTATATTGGCCTGATGGCGCTCAATATTGAAGATGGAACCTATAAAAACTGGTATATTAAGCCGGAGAATATCGCGCGGTACTTTGTTTGGTCCCCGCTTGGCATTAACCGGCCGGGCCTATCCTTTGGGGCAATGGGAGCCGGCGTTGTAGTTCAGCAGGGAACGCAGGATATTCTATACGCTTTTGCGGATGTTAACATCTTTGCCGCCAACTTTAAGGCTTTGGTTTTTGGCGTTTTTAAACAATATAGTGATGGCCTGGACTGGGACGAGCAGCCTGGCGGACTGAACATTGACGTAACTCAAACCGGGCTAAAAAACGGCATTGGAACCCGCAGAGTCCTTGGGACTTCAGCCAGCCCAACGCCATTTACCTTCCGGCTGCCGCTCTATCCCGGCACCGGTTATCCCGGCATCGGAATGAACGAAGCCGAAATTGAAAGAACAACCATGGAATTCTGGTTAAAAAAAGACGCCGGCAACCTTACCGTCATTACCCGCAACATGGGCGAAACCGCCGAATACTGGGATGTGGCGCAGGTTGGCATGCTCATACCCTATCAGGCAAAAATGCAGTATCCTTTTCCGGCGGTGGTCGCCGGCAGCAGCTGCGGCGCTAGGTCGGTCGGGCGCATGGATTATACCTTCAGCACAAAAGGAACACCCCTAGTTGATCTACAAATCGATTATGGCCGGCACCACTGGATGCTTACCCGGGGTGTACCGACCTTTCCGACCATGGCCGAGGATGTAAAAAACAGCTTTTCGCAAATTGTTCTCTGTCTGCCGGATGGAACCTGGCAATACTTTGCCAACCAGGTGCAGGGGATGTATCCTTATCTCCGGCAAAATACGGAAGTACCGGTATTTCTGGTTGACCGTCCCGAAAAAAGCGAAAACACCCGTCATTACCTGCTGCCAACCTATTGCGACGACTTGCGCGGCACCCGGCATATCTACCACCAGGGAAAATGGCTTTCCGATGAGCTGACCTATCAGCTGGAATCGTTAAAACTGGTGCAGGATGACGGGCCGCGAAAAAACATGCTGGGCTATCTGCCGACACTGTCCTGGTCCAGCATACCGGTCAGTGTGTATGGCGAACAGACGCTGAACGGCAAGCGCCACCTTATCCTGCCCAACGGCTGGGAGGACCGGCGCTGGTTTTACCGCACCGGACTGTTTGGCGAATACTTGCCGGATGAGCTGCAGGCCCTGGAAGATGAAATTACCGGTAAGACCCAACAAATGAACTGTGTCATCAGATTGGAGGATTAACATGGCCTATACGAAAATGACCACAACCGGCCCGACGGACTTACTGTTAAAACTGCGGGAATATGCCGAGGGCTGCGGCTGGACGGTACTGGTCGAAATTGATGATTTAGCGCTGGACAACTCCGGTGACATCGACGGCAAGCGCCTGGTGCTGCAAAGCCCGTCCCTGACCACCTTTGCCAGCCTGCGCAGCGTTGATGGCGGCAGGATTTTCCCCAGTGGCGGCAGCGGTACCGGCCTCGGCCTGACCTGCGCCGCCGGCTTCACCGAGCATCCGGCCAGTGGACTTTGGTATGACCAGCCCGGCGTTACCAAAGCCGTCAGCCAGGAAACCATCGGCGTCGGCATCCCGGTGCAAAACGGTGTCGAGCAAACCGTTTACTTTAACCATGTCAGCCAGGGCGCGGAAATGATCTTTATCTCACTGGAAGTAATACCCGGCGTATTTCAGCACATGGCGTTCGGAGAAGCCGAAAAAATTGGCTCCTGGACCGGCGGTACTCTCTACAGCGCCAGCCGGAACAGCAGCAATATGTTTACCGGGTTTTCCCAGGCCGCCTTAGAGACCGGCAGCAATCACTTATTTGGCCTGAGCCTGCAGGCCAGCACGTTCCTGCGCTGCGACATCGACGCCGCGCCGCTGCGCCTGCCCGAAGTACTTTGGGCAAGCGGCGGACAAAACGCTGGCGGGGCGTCTAACGGCTGGACCGGCAAAATGCTGGCGCTGCCGACCATGAACTTAAACTGCCTGACGGAGGGCTGGCTGCCAAAAGTGCCGCATTACGGCTATCTGCAATCGCAAAATGCCACCGATACCGGCCGCAACGTCAACACCTTAAACTGCATCAGCGTCAATTTGCCGCTGGCCATTTACGTGCAGCGGGATCCGGACGCGTTGATGAACTTCAGCCAGTGCGGTTATGTGCCGGGGATATATTTCATCTCCACCCGCAACATAGCCCCGGCACAAGTATATAAAGTAAACTATCCAACCTCGGATACCCAATACCAAGCTTTTCCTCAAACCCGCCGCGGCGGTATTATGGGCTATGACGGGATTGCTATACTGCAGTAACTATTGCAGTAATGGCAGGGAAAGGAGGGCGCGCCGGTGGCCGGCATTGTAAGAAACGGACAAATGTATTACCCGTTCATCGGGTTTACCATAGACAACCGCAGCCTGGCCGGACGGGGGCGGCCGCTTTACCCGATCAGACTGAGGATGTTAAATGCGGTCCCTTTCGCTTTTTGGGGCGGCGTGTTAACCTGGGCGGTCATGGAAACGCTGGGCATTGCCTGGGGCGATAATGAAATTATCCGCTACGCAGAGCTGCAGCCGGGCTGGATTTATGAATGGGACTTAACGACCAAGCTGTTTACCGTTACCACCGCCGAGGAAGAAAAAACCCAATACCAGGCCGAAACGTTATCAGATCTCGGCATATCCTGGACGATCCTGGAAAGCAACCAGTTTTACATCTATCCGCAGGGCAGAAAAGCCAATGAAGCATTTTTGGTCGGGACCCGCCTCGATGCGATGCGCAACGGGGCTGTCCAGCAGTATGACAATATGGACATCGATTTCCTGCGCGGCGTTCAGCACGCCGTTTTTGATTTTCTGAGCATTTACGATGACCGCAATTTCCAGACCGGAGCGGCAGACATGTCCCAGGGCCAGGCGCATGAAAACTATCCTGAGGACATCTTGCTTGCGCGAACCAACGGCATCAATTTTGGCAACTACTATCCAGTGCATCTTTACCCGGGGAGCTCGTCCTTTAACGGCAAGCGCAGCGAAATCATGCACGCCGGATATACAAGGGCCATGACCTTTCTGATGATCCGGCTGTTTGCCTCCCGGCTATTATCGCCTTTAAATTCAAAAATTGTGTACGAACCATGGATGCTGTGGGAGATTTTTAGGTGGCTATTTATGCGGCCGAATGCCGGCAGGCGCGACCGAATATTCGACCTGTCGCCGTGGTGGGGGTGATGATATGGCCAATGAAAAGATAACCGAAACCCTGGAATTTCTAACTCAGATCCATACCAGCTGGAACAACACCGAGCAGCGCCTGGCGCTCCGGACATATCCGCGCCGGTTTTTGTCCTATGATTATATCGGCACGAATTCCAGTCAAAGCCAATATCTCCGGGCACTTTTATACGCCCGTCAAACCGAACAAATCGAAATTCCTTTATGGCATGCCGGCTGCCCTTTGCCGGAATCCACCTATCTGGGCCAGACGCAAGTCAATTTAAAGCCGGCGTATCTCTGGCCGTACCGGGGCTGCCGGGGCGCTATTTTATGGTTTAACGATCAGATCGGCGGCGACCGCTATGTGCTGCAACAACTGCTGGGCGACGGGACGCTCAAATTGAATGAGCAAATTGAAAGTGTTTACTTGCGGGCGAGGACAACCGTCTACCCGGTGGCCTATGCCGTACTCCAACAGGAGGATCAATACAGCCTGTACAGCTCGGAGGCCATGAGCATGCAGTTTAACCTGGAACTCATGACCAATGAATCGACCATGCCGATACCCGAAGCGCTGGATGAATTCCATGAAGAGGCTTGGCAGACGAAAAATCCCTGGCAGGATGCGCTGCCGGACCAATATTTGGGCGTGGAGCTTTTTCGAATTGGCCCGTCCTGGACCGGCGATATTGCGGCCAGCTTTGCGCGCAACGCCAATAAGCTGGATAACCAGTCCGGCGTGTCCCAATATGACCTGAAGGGACCCTATACGTCAGAAACCAAGGAAATCGAATACCTCGGCTTTAGCCGCTCGGAGGTCTATAATCTGCAGCGGTTTTTTTGCCGCTGCAAAGGACGTCTGAAAAGCTTTTATGCCCCCACCTGGCTGTCTGATATGGTGCTGGCCGAAGATGCGACAGCCGGGCAGGGCTATCTGCTCGTCGAGTGGAGCATGTTCTGGAAATATTACGCGGGACTGACGCGCCGCCGGACCATTGTTCTGTTCATGAAAAACCAGACAACCCTTATTTTGACCATCGCCGGGTTTACTACAAGTGACGACGGCGAGCTGGGTAAAGTTGTGCTGGACAATAATCTGAAGCGCATGGTCAGGAAAGCCGATGTTGCCATGATTTCGTTTTTGTGCCGGTACCGGCATGACAGTGACAGTATGACTACAAATTATGACGCCGTGGATCTTGCGTCCACAACTTTTTCGCTTGCGGAGGTGAATGCCTAATGGCCAACAGTAATATATCCCTTTATGAGAACTCACTGCAGGACGGTCAGCCGATGGAGTGCTACCGGTTCCAGCATAAAGACACAACCTATCTGTATACCTCCAACCGGTTTGATGTGCAGCTGACAATCCAAAGCGGCGGCACTATCCGCACCGAAAAATATGCCGCCGACTATATCAAAAGGAATAATATTGAATCGCAAGGCCAGGGAGATCCTGTCAGCTTAATGGTTACTGTCAGTAAAGACAATGCTGTTGCCAAGCTGTTCCAGGGCGCGCCGCCGGATAAACCGGTAACGCTTGTTATTTACCGGCTGCACGACCAGAATCACAGCGCTTTTGACAAGATATTCGTCGGTGAGGTTATACAAAGCAATTTTAAGGATTCGGAATGCGAACTGACCGTAAAAGTGGAAAACTGGCTGACAAAAAAACTGCCGAACATGATGCGGCAGTTTTTTTGTAATAACACCATCTATGATACGAAATGCCGGCTGAACAAAGCGGACTGGGGTGTGTCCATCTATATTGACAAGGTTGAAGGACTGACAATAACCGCCAGCCAGATTAGCGCTTATCCCGAAAACTATTTTGCCGGCGGACTGATCTACTACGGCGACAATGTGCGCATGATCGACAGCAGTAAAGAGGATAAGGTGGTACTGCGCTATCCCTTTCCAACAACGCCGATGAATAACGTGATGATTTACCCGGGCTGCGATCAGCTGTTTCGCACCTGTGCGCTCCGCTATCAAAACACGCTGAACTTCTCCGGCTGTCCCTACATTGCGCCGGCAACCGATACCAATACCAAAATTGGTAAGGGTGTGTACTGGGTGGACGATACCGTCGTGCAGCGCGATACTGACGGGTTTGTCGGCACAATTTCCACTTGACACGTGAGAGGTGAAAAAAAATGGCCATGAATCCTTATGTCGGCTGGGGCGTAACCACTTTCCTATCCTGGCTGATCAATAAAAGCAACAAAAGCAGTAGCTCGTCCGAGTCCGAGCCGGACAGCCTGAATGCGTCGCCGGCGGCGGTGGGGACGCCGGTACCGGTCATTCTTGGTCGGACAATTTTAAAAAGCCCGCTGATCATTTATTACGGCGGCTTTAGCTCCAAATCCTACACCGAAACCTATTCGGCGCATGCCAGCTTTAGCGCCTGGCCGCTGGTACTGTCCTTAATTGCCAACTTTATTGCCGCTCCAGCTACCGGGCATCAGGCCAGTCCCGCCACCGTTGCGCCCGGGGCCTCAGTGACGACATCCGGCGGCAGCGGGCGCGTAACCGGTACAACCACGGCCAACGGGGCCACCTATAAAGACGATCTGACCGGACCGCTCCTAAATGCCTTATTTACGTGGCTTTTGTCCTGGTTAATCAACGGCCGGAACTTAAAAACCACTATCCAAAAAGGCTTTAAATATTACCTTGGCTATCAACTGCTGGCTTGTGTATCAGGCGAGGGAATGCGGTTACGCGGCATCTATCTGAACGAGCAGCAGGTTTGGGCGGGCGATGTATTTCGTGAGGATCATCTGGATGAGCCATTTACCATCAGTGTCGATGATGATGAGCTGTTCGGCGGTCCGGACGAAAGCGGCGGTTTTATTGGCGACATCCGCCTGTATCTCGGCGGAGCCGATCAGCCGGCCGATCCGTGGATGATTGAGCAGATGAGCGCAGAATCAGTGCAGGAGGAATTACGCGGCTTAACCCCGGCGTACCGGCCGTTTGTCAGCCTGGTGGTGCCGCCCGCTTACATTGGCAAGCAGGCCAGCATTCCGGACACCTGGCTGGATTTGCAATGGATACCCAACAGGCTGGGGCTGGGCGCGATCGGCGACGACGCCAACCCCATGGAGGCCATCTACGAGATGCATGTCAACGCTGAGTGGGGCCTGAACCGCAGCCCGGAGCTGCTGGACACCGAGAGCATGATTGCCATTGGCCAGCGCTTAAAAAGCGAAGGCATTGGCCTGACGGTGCCAATTACGGCCAAGACCGAAGTCCGGCAAATCATTGACGATATCTGCGAGCACCTGGATATGGTGCGCTACACCGACCCGGAGACCGGTAAGCTGACTTTTAAGCTCATCCGGGATGATTATGATTCCAGCAGTCTGCCGACGTTTGACGAAACCATGTGCAGCTCGGTGGAATTTACCCGGACGGTCTGGTCCAATACCAACGGTTCCATTTGCGTGTCCTACACTGACAGTGCCGCATTATATGAGACCAGCACTGTAACCGTCAACGATCCGGCCAATATCCAGATCAACGAGGGCCATAACAATGTCCAGGATTTGACGTTCAGCTATTTTACCACGGCTGGCAATGCCCGGTGGGCGGCGCAGCGAGAGCTGAAACAGCAAGGATTTCCCTTAGCGGCCGCCACACTTATCTGCAACCGTAAGGCCGCCTTTGTCCGCAACGGCGATGTAATCAAACTGAACTGGCCGCCTTATGGAATCAAGGATCTGATCCTGCGGGTGACGCATGTGGATCTGGGCGACTTTATCAGCGGCGAAGTGAAAATCACCACTATTGAGGACGTATTCGGCATGGGCAAATCCAAGTTTAGCCCGAATGACTCCACCGAGTGGCAGCCGCCGCAGAATTACCCGACCGGGGTGCAGCTCTTTAAATATTTTGAAGCTCCTTGGGAATTCATGCAGGTCGATGACAGCTATGTGTTTGCTTTGGCGGCGCAGCCGGACTTAAAGACCCAGAAATGGACCGTACACCGGTACCGCGATTACACTTGGCAGACCACCAACAGCAGGACCAAATGGACGCCAGTCGGGCAGCTGGCCGGCGATTATCTGGAAACCAGCGACATGGAAGACGTTACCGGCTTTGAAGTGATTGACCTGGGCGGCATTGAAGACCTGGCCGCGCGCAGTTTAGCTACCGGCACACCCGGATTTACCGCAGCGCGTAACGGCGCGCGGCTGCTGATGATTGGCAATGAAATCATGGGTTGGGGCAATTTGACGCAGCTGGCCAACGGCCGCTGGCGGGTGCAGAACATTATCCGGGCCACCTATGATACGGTACCAGCCAGTCACGCCGCCGGTGCGCCGGTATTTTTTGTGGATGCCGGCTTTTATACCAATGTGACGACCGGGGGCGCGGTCATCCCAGCGGGTTATGTTACCAGCGAATCCTACAACATTACCACGGCAACGGCGGAGGCGGAGGAGGCGTTTGACCAGACCAAAGTGACGGCCCTGACAACAGTCCGCCGGCCGGAGCGGCCGACGCCGCCGGGCCGAATCCGGCTGACTACACATAGTAAAGCGCAGCAGGCGCATATTGACCAGGCGGCCGGCAATCTCACCTTGTCCTGGGCGCTCAGGAACAAGCGGCAATCCTATGGCTGCACATCCCAAAATGATGTGAGCGATTTCTTTTCGGGATTGGCGATTAACCCACCGGAGGGCCTGCAAACGGTTATCCGGGTGTATGTCGGCAGTCAAAAAATTCGCGAAGTAGTTTTGGCTGTCAGTATTACGGAAACGAGCATTGACGAAAACGGCGAGGAAACAACTACAACCAGGCTGATTGCCGAGTGGGATTATCCCTGGGCAACGCGCTGCCTGGACAAGCTGGCCTTTGATGTGGAGACCAGAATTGAAATTACGGCCAGGTTGAACAGCCTGGAATCGTATCAGCTGCATCAGCGCACGTTTAGCTGGAAACCGCCCTATGTTTTGGATGCGGTCGAAACCGAAGAGGCTGCCCTCAATGTCATCGGGGCAGCCTGGCGGGATGGCAGTGTGATTGTGGTCATGCCGAACGAAGCGGATAACAAGCAAATTCCGGTAGAGGACGCGCCGCTGGTTATCTTAGGGACAATTTACACCGAGGAGCAGCCGGGCGCAGTGCTGTGCCGCAGCGGCTGGGTGGTGCCGAATGGCAAAGTATTGGCGGTCACCGGCGCGGACAGCTATGAGGTCATAGACCTTGCGAATGGCTTTGTACTGTTGTCTTATTATGTGCCGGAAGGTCAGGGCGGCCTTAGCGCCTGGCAATATAACGGGACGAGTTTTGACCGCATTACGGTACCGCAGCAATAAGGGGGGATGATATGGCTACGCAAACGCCTAAATTGGGGCTGGACAAACTGGAACCGACGGATCGGGTAGGGCGGGATCAGTTTAATAAAAACATGGATATCCTGGACGATAAGGTGGGCGCTTTAGGTGACGTTTTGGGCGATCTTGAAGGGATTACAGAGCGCCAGGATACGCTGGAGGAAGGTCAGGCGTCTTTGGCCGGCCGGGTATCGGCGGCTGAGTTAAATGTGGCCAAAAAGGAGAATAAGGCCGACAAGGGCCAGCCGGACGGTTACGCCAGCCTTGATTCTGACGGGAAGGTGCCGATCACGCAGCTGCCGGCCAATATCAAGGAAATGCGTGTTGTTCCCGATATTGCAGCGCGTGATGCCCTGGAGCCGTATGACGGGCTGCGGGTGCGGGTGCTGGATGCTACCGGGGATCCGACCGTCGCAGAAGGCTGGGCTGAGTATGTATGGGATGAGGCAGCAACAGCCTGGATTAAGCTGGCGGAAAAAGAAAGCCTGGATATTGTGCTCGACTGGGACAATATCCAGGATATTCCCCAGGTGCTTACCGATTTAAGCGATTTAGACGGCAAGCTTTTGTATAAAGGAAGTGCTATTTATACCGATGTCCGGGCAATCAGCTTTATCGGCGGTGAATCGGAAATTGTTTATCCCTGGGCCGGTTCAGTGCAGCAGATTAAGATCAACTGCGCCGAAGTCCGGTCTGAGGATCTGGAGTTTGCCGTGGAGGTGCAGGCCAAGGACGATTATGTGGCGCAGGCGGCCAACTGGCGGCTTGTCGGCGGCGCGCAGCTCATACTGCCGGAAGGCGAGGTTTACAAAGAATTTGCAGTAACGGCGCTCAATATCGAAATTGCAGCCGGGGATGTGATCCGAGCCTCGACCGTGGGAGACGATACCGGCGTGACGTTTACGGTGATTATACAAAACGATTAATACGGAGGAATTTACAATGGCTATTCCGACAGGTTATATATTTCAGAGTGGTACTTGCCTGAAAAGTGAAATATACCAGCTTATCATTGATAGGCTGGTGGCTGCTGGATGGACTGATGTTTCGGGTAACCCGGCAACGGACTTTGTGGTGTTGAAATCCACGGGAAATACGGAAGATAAGGAATTGATTTTGAATATTAGGCCGACAAACGCCAGCAATGCTAATTCAGTAGTGACTACAGATTACTGCGCCATGTCTTACCGGCTGCAAGATACTTATACGCCGGGTGAGGCTGGGGTAGCTGGAACTTTTGGCAGGTCATCACTTGCTTGGACAGCTCTATATGTAGCTCCCGTTGCATCTTTGACTACTGCTTTAGGAGCAGATACCGAGGTGAATTATCACGTTTATGCTGACGCTAGTAAAATTATACTTGTATTAGAGTACCCAGCCCCTACCGGTCTTGGACCCCAAGTTATTTATATGGGACTACCTGATAGTTTACTGGTAAGTGATTCCGCCAACAGAGGGATGCTGGTAGGGGCCTCGGCATATGGAATTGCAACTTCATCGGTGCAAATATGTAATACTTCGGATGGTGTGGCTAGCGTAACTGCTCCGTATAATTTAACCACTTATTCCTTATTGCCTCCGGGAGACCCAAATGCAAGAAATAAGCGAATGATATCTTCTGTTTATTATGGCAGTGCGGCTGAGAGCTATAGGGGAAAACTGGACGGAATAAAATGCATGCTATATACTTCCGTGAATACAGGGGACACCGTAACCATTGGAGCAGAGACATACCGTGTATTGGTTACTCATTCGATAAGTTATACCTCTTTCCCAAGCAGGGCTTTATTAATACGAACAGCATAATGGAGGTTTATGTCCATGGCTGAGATAACTAGAATATACAGGAACTGGGATGCAACAGGTAGCGCAGGTTACTCAACAGCAGCAACAAGTTATGGGGCATTCACGAACTTACCTCTGTTCGAAGAAAGCATGAAAACAATAAGAGCTGCAGGTTTTAAATTTCCTACAAGTTCTAATGTGTCATCAGCCAACTTAATAATCTATTCTTCTCCTGACCTGAGAATACACTATGTTTCTCCTCCTATATCGGTTGTAACTGACCCCGGGGGATTTAAACTTATCGAAATTGATAATTTAGCTGTTCGAATTCCATATCATTTTGGAATAGGACTGAGAGCTTTAGCTGGTACAACTTTAACTGCATTTAATTCTGGGTTTGATTTTTCAGGAGTAGAGTTGACACAAGTATATAATGGTTTTAACGGAGTAGGAAGTGTTTTGATTCCCTTTGGGGGGAGGTCCACTACCCTAAGTTGGGGTTCTTATGTTGATGTAAATGAGTACGAGATCATCAATTTTACTGGGGTTGAATTGGATTTAGTTGATTCAGCTCAGCGTAGTTCAGCTAGTCGAGGCTGTGAAATAGAAAGTACACAATCCAGTCCTGTGATTAGAACTCCCCTCGGGGGCACTTTTTTATCTGACATGGAGCCAGGTGAGCGATTAAACCGAAAATGGGCTGGGATGGATTTATCTCAAGTAGAACTTGGTGAGCTTTATTCCATCTTCCCTGGTAGCTTAACTAATGATATTGAACTAGGAATTTTGAGTAGAAACCATTTGGGCATTTTAATAGCTGAGCCAATAACTGCCGGTCTTTCTTCTAATTGCCCGGGATACTTTATTGACGACCCTGTAATTACCTCTAACGCCGAATATCGTTTCAAGCTGCTGGTTACTCCCACGCATCAGTACAGGAGCCAGATTGTTACCGTTGAAGCCACAAACTCGCAGGGATTTCCGCTGATGGGACGCTATCAATTGGAAATTGCTCAGACAGTCATAATCCCTTATGAGCCTACTGACATTGACTTGCGCAGCGTTTCGTTTACTGTGATGCCTTCCCAGCTTGAGACAGGTAATAACCCGTGCCGACTTAACTATCTATACCCTGACGGCTCGCGAGAGTATCTGGATTTTGAAATCTTCAAGGAAGAAACGAGGAGAACAACAGTAGAAAGGCTTTTTAGAAGCTATGATGGAGGCTATGACGGGGATAGATTTAACCCTGCTTATGTGTACGCTCCTGCCAAGTATCCGTGTTTTATGGTTCCCGACGGTAAAATTGATACAGTCATAAAAACTACTAACTATACCAGTATACCCTTGGCGCGCTACACGGGCTTACAGGCAGTAAATATTGAAGCTGAAAATGCTAAAATTTTAGTTAGCTTTAACAAAGGCCTAACCTGGAGAGCTCTTATTAACAGTACATGGGAAACTGTAGCTATTGACAATATCGGTGAATATGGAATGGATGCAGCTACAGTCAATTCAATTGTTTTTGCGCGATGGCAAGAAATATTTACTCCAACATCCCTGGATTTTGCTATATATTTAGACAAAAACTACTTGCCTCCCCTGGTTGCTACTGTTTATAAACTTGGAACTCTGACTATTTCTGGGGATACAATTTCCGGAAACGCCGGAACCCAGTATTACTGTCAAGCTATGTATACTAGCTGTGGTAAAGACTCAGGGAAATGGTATTTTGAGAGTACAACAAAAATGTTTTATGCTCCTCAGCCGGGAGTTTTTACTTTGAATGCTTCTCTATACAATCTTCCAGGATACTATGGTTGGTGGGCTGGTCAAAGTAGGTTAATACTCAACGGATCTTTTATAGGTGGTGCTCCAACCGGAACGATCACGCCTACCACGGTAGGTATTTCGTTAAACTTTGATGACAAAATTATGACATTAGTCAGTTATTCTACTGGGGTGCGCGTTTCAGGAGCAATATCGCCAGGGCAGACTTTACATCCCGGAGCTGGATTAACAAGTAATAATACTAATCAGTATACTACTTTTAACCTAAGAGGTGGAGTTAACGCTGACTTTGAAGGAAGGCTGCCTTTGGGATATCTGCCGTGGATAACACCATATCTTAAGTCCATCAACGTCCAAATCACCCCGCGTCTAAAAACAGGCTACGCATTTATCATGTGAGGTGACCAATAATGCCGAGAGAGCCGTGCCGCTGATCGGGCGGCTATTATTTATATGTCGGGGGTGAGAGATTGGATGAAAAAGTAGAACGCGAGATACTGGATAGATTAACACGGATCGAGGCGCGCCAGGATCTGCAGCTGTCCCAGTGCCAGCCTTGCAGGTCAAAGGTTGACGCCCATGAAATTGCCATTGCAAAACTGGAAGCATCGTCAAAATCTATGCACCATCGGCTTGACAATATGCAGTTGGCCAGTAAAGACCTCAAAGAAGAGTTGACCGAAGCGATCAAAGAACAAATCGCGGGTATCTATAGAACAGCCGCTTTACTCGGTGCAGTAAGCGGTTTTTTTGTGGGCATTATCATGTGGCTGATTAAAAATTAGGAGGGAGCTTATGTTCTGGCGAAATATCAGGCAGGTTTTCAGTAACCTGCCTTTAGTTCTGTCTGAAAGTTATGATCCCAAGGATATTTCCCTGAACCGGGTTATCATCGCCATGCTGGCCATAACTGTTATTGTTATTGTGTATAGGATGCTGTTGTATCCGGAGACGGCCGTAAACCTTACTGCAATGCTGGACAAGGTACTCACGGCGCTCGGGCTGCAGCTCGGATCAAATACAATTAAGCGTGGCCTGGATACATGGCGGCAAGTAAAAGGAGGAAATGAGAATGCGCAAAGTAACATTAATGGAGCTTCGGGAACTGGCTTTACAGAGCAAAAATAACCTTTGGGATAAAGCCCGGGCGCTGGACAGGGATGTAAAACTGTACCTGCATTGGACGGCTGGCCATTACGGCCAGTTTTTTGATTCATACCATATAAATATTGACGCAGATGGCAGCGTTTATGTCAGCGCAAATGATCTGGCCGCAGCTAAATCCCATACTTACCGGCGCAATTCCGGAGCAATTGGGATTTCTTTGGCCTGCGCCTATAACGCCACTACCAATAATTTTGGCCTGGAGCCGCCAACGCCCGCGCAGATCGAAGCCGCAGCGCAGGTTGTAGCTGTGTTGGCAGCAGCGCTTGATCTCACGATTGATCTGCAACGTGTCATGACGCATGCTGAGGCGGCCGACAACAAGGACGGCCTGAATCCTGGATATGGAGCCAATGGGTACCCGGATGGCCGGCATGGGCCGGAGCATAGTTGCGAGCGTTGGGATTTATGGTTTTTCCCTGGGGTGGCGCCGGGTGAAGGTGGCAATGTTATTCGGGGCAAGGCAAATTGGTATAGGAATCAGGGGGTGTCGTAATGATTGTTTTGCAAAAAGTTGATCGGTCCGGTATATATGCATTGCCCGCCGGTATTATGGCAAAAGACCTTACTGCAGTATTGCTAAATGGCGAGCCAACCGGCTATATCTCAGTCAAGGGCGGCACTGAAATTGATGTGCCGTTAGCGCGGACTGAATCGACTGTGACCGCTATTTTAAGGGAGGGGTAAGTATGTTAGATCAGGCAAAACGTTTTATAGCGAATCACTGGAAATACATCGTAGGGCTGGCCGTTGTGCTGGCCCTTTTGCTTTGGGGTATCAGTTACAATCAGGCGCAAGAATCACGGCTGCAGCAGGCGGTCACACTCACCCAAGAGCAGGCGGCAAACGTCAATGCATTGCAGAACGAGCTGAAGCTATCCAAGCAAAATGCCGAAATGCTAGCCTCTGCTGTCCAGCAGGCGCAGGCTGGGAAAGTACAGCCTATCTATAATTTTACCGTGGAAGCTCCTACCGTACAGCAGGCTGCGGTTGGTGTAGCTGACCGCATAAATGCCAAAGACCCTACTTTGCCGCCGGCTGCGCTGGAAAAGTCAGACCGGACGCTTACCGCGCCGCAGGAGGTTCAGCAGCCTGGCGGGGCAACGGAATGGCAAGTTGGCGTGTACAAGGTAAACAACTATCGTAATTGGGAATGGTCCGTTGGTTATGGCCGGCACAGCGGAGATAGTTATATACCAGTGGGCCTGCAACGTAATTTTAGCAAGGATCGGGCGATAGAGGTTGAATATCATGCTGGTGGCAATGAAAGTGGCTGGGAAACAAAGTATACCATTATGACGAATAAGCTATTTTTTCTGTTCTGATTATCGCCGCTCTGCCTTCGGGCGGGGCGGCATTTTTGTAGCTAACGGAAGCAAAATTGCAGGAGTTTTTGTTTTTAAAATGAATATTATAACATATTAAAAATTGTCTATCAAGCAAATAAACACTGTATATAGTATTGGTGTGTTTGATTTGCGCTATATATAGTATTGTAGGAGTGATATAATGAATCCAGTATTAAAATATCGAGGTGGTAAATCAAGAGAAATTCCACGTTTTTTGCAATATATTCCTGATGATTTTGATCGATATATTGAGCCTTTTTTGGGAGGCGGTGCAGTGTATTTTCATATTGAGCCGGACAGGGCAATTCTTAATGATATAAATACGAGGCTGATGACTTTTTACTTTCAGCTTAGGAATCAATATCCTCAAATGCGTGAGCAACTAAATGAATTACAGAGACAATACGAAGATAATCAATCTGCATATAAAAAACTAAAATCAGAGCATCCGAATGAAAGAATTCCAAATGCAAACGAAGAGTTGTATTATATGATGAGAAATTTATTTAACAATCCAGATGAAACATATTTAGATGGTGTTCTCTATTTTTTTATAAATAAAACTGCGTATTCTGGAATGATACGTTACAATGGCAATGGTGATTACAATGTGCCTTTTGGTCGTTATCCTAATCTAAATACAAGATTAATTACACAAGAACATAGTTTACTATTACAAAGCGCTGAACTTTACAATGTAGACTATAATGAAATATTTGCAATTGCGGAGGAGGACGATTTTATTTTCCTGGATCCTCCATATGATTGCGTTTTTAATGATTACGGGAATATTGACATGATGAATGGTTTTGATGAAGTTCAGCACAGGAGGTTGGCTGAAGATTTTCGCAACCTTCCGTGTCGTGCTCTTATGGTTATCGGCAAGACACCATTAACACAGGAATTGTATGGTGAGTATATTTTTGATGAGTATTATAAAAATTACGCCGTAAATATTAGGAACAGATTTAATAATGACAAAATGCATATAATTGTCAAGAACTATTAAGCAGAAACGAGGGAAGTTATTTGGCACGGCTGGAAAATCGAGCATTATTTTTTACTACATCACCAAGAAGCCCTGAAAAAATGTTGCCGGAAATTCAGTTGTTATGTGAGGTATTTGATGGTCAAGTTTGGAATGGATCAACGCAAGTGGCATTTATAGAAAAATTAGCTGAATCTGACTTTTTTGAAGGTAGTGGTTCACCAAAAGATAAAGCCTTTAGTGCAAGAGACAGAATTAATCGTGCTCCAAAGGCGTTGGGATTTGTAGACCTAAATCCTAAACTTAAGTTGACGCCTTCTGGACATTCTTTTGTGTATGGGAAAAGACCAAAAGAAGTATTTTTAAGGCAATTACTAAAATTTCAGCTTCCATCTCCTTTTCATAATGAAAGCAAGAATATTGCAGGAGCTTTTTGGATACGTCCGTATCTTGAAATTATGCGTTTGATTTGTGATTTGGAAAGTCTTACATTTGATGAGTTTAAAATATTTGCACTTCAACTGACTGATTATCGGAATTTTGACATTGTGAAAAATTCTATACTCTCTTTTCGCAGAGAAAAAGAAAGTAGAAGAGGTGATTACAAATCGTTAGTTAATGAGGTTTGGACGAAGGCAGTTGAAGAAATTTACGTTGAAGCAATAGCTAGTGGGAAGGCAAGAACACGTCAATCAAGGGACGTGAGCATCAGGAAGTTTATTAAGACTAAAAAAGGTAATATGCGTGATTATGCAGATGCGTGTTTTCGTTATTTAAGGTTTACAGGACTATTCTCATTCACAGGACGTTCAATAGTTGTTTCGCCCGATAAAACGGCAGAGGTAGAATATCTGTTAAAGACTGTAGAACGGAAGCCTGTGTTTGTTGAAGATCAGAAAGCATATAAGGAACATCTTTTCAATCCTTTTGTTCCAACACTTTATGCTGATATTAGAGAAAACCTTATGGACACTCTCATGCGGCTTCATTCATATACTAGAAGAGAACTGTCGGGCATGGCTGTTGAAGAACTAAAAGATCTACGAGATGGAATTATCCAAAAAAGAAAAAATGCACTTATTCGCCATCAAGAAATACAATTAAAGTCATATGCTCTATATCAAGAGGTCGTAGATACATTTAATGAAATTATTTCTGATGAACTCTACGATGCTCCGTTATTTCTCGAATGGAATACATGGAGGGCGATGACTATGATGGATGGCGGAAATATTAAAGGCAACTTTAAAGTTGATGATTTAGGTCAGCCTATGTCTACTGCCAAAGGGAATATGCCGGATATTGAGTGCGATTATGAAAATTTTGTTTTAGCGGTTGAAGTAACGCTTCAGTCTGGGCAGCGGCAATTTATTGCTGAGGGCGATTCTGTTACACGTCACTGTGGACAGCTTTTTAAGAAAACAGGAAAAGATACATACTGTCTTTTTATTGCACCCGCAATAAATCAAGCCACATTGGCACATTTTTATACCACTAATAAAACGAATGTAACATATTATGGCGGAAAAACAAGGATAATACCACTTGATTTAGATCAATTTATGCGCCTTATTGAGAATTCATATACATATTCTCATCATCCTACTCCCAAAGATATAGAATCTTTTCTGATAGCAGCATTGGCACAGATAGAAGATGCAATTGATGAAAATGACTGGAAAAATAAAATTCAAATTTGTGTAGATAATTGGCTGGCTGCATAAGGTATAGGTCGTAGTAAGTAAATGGATAATACTAGAATTAAAATTAAAATAATCATAAAAGCAACGCTATTTTTTTATTAATCATGAGAGTAAAGTGACTAAACTAGGAGAGTAGATATGCCAAATCAGCCCAATTTAGAGAGAAAGAGAATAGCACTTCGTTTTGACAGTGAGAAAGATTACAATCGATTAGTTGCAGTAGTTGATGCATTAAACAGAAAAAATTCCGGCACTAAGAATACTGCGCAAAGTGTTATGTTAAAAGCTGTAATGGATAAGGTAAAGGAGTGCGAAAGAGAGTTAGGGATAATACCTCCGTCATTATAATGATAGAGGTATTATCCCTAATCTTCTTGGAATTAATTATTTAATTCTGCGTTTTCTACGAAGGTGTAGTAAGCTTAATATATCCAGTAATGTCCAAGATGTGCGCAGTCGATAAATTGGATATTAGACATAAGACAAGCCGCCTCACTTAAAGCCGGCGGCTGTGGCATGAGATATAGCTGCCGGATTAGTGGCAAGCAGGTATATTTGTTTGATGAAGAGGGGAAATGGTTTATTGAGTGAATTGTTCCGGTTGGCATTCTTACTGACCGGTTTTATTTTTTCTCCTGACAAAATATGACAATGTTTTTTATGTAATCGGGTATAAAATCGAATTAAAACGAATTAAGGGAGGAAATGCTGTGAAAATGAGAAAATCAATTGCGCTATCCTTGATGCTGTTATGTTCGATGGGGCTGGTTGCTGGCTGCGGAACGAAAGAGGCGCCGGCAACTGTTGCTGAAAAGTATCCGGATAAGCCAATTACGTTGATTGTGCCGTTTGCTCCTGGCGGTGCTAGTGATATGGTTGCGAGAGCGCTAGGAAAAGTAGCTTATAAACATATGGGACAGAATGTCATCGTAAAGAATGTGCTTGGCGCCGGGGGGATTTTAGGCTGGAATGAATTAGTAGAATCGAAGGACGATGGCTATACCTTGGGGGTGGTGGACAACAGTGCATTATTGCCGACATTGTACGAGACATCCGGGTATTACTATCCTTCGGCCTTGGATCCATTAGTACAAGTTATAGAACTGCCGGATATTGCCGTTGTTCGCTCCGATTCCCCTTGGAACAGTCTAAGTGAGCTGGTGGATTATGCTAAGCAGCATCCCCATACAGTTAAATTCGGGCATAGCGGGTTAGGCACCGGAAATCATCTTGTTGGCGAAATGATCGCGCAAGATGCCGGAATTGCGTTGGATCAAGTACCGTTTAAAGGCACCTCGGAATCATTGGCTGCTCTATTAGGCGGACATATCCAGTTAATGTTTGCTATTGCCCCAAGAATGCAGGAACATGTAAAAAGCGGGACAGTGAAAGTCATTGGCGTTGCCGCAACAAAGCGAATTAATGATCCTCTTTACAGCAACGTTCCTACTTTTCAGGAACAAGGGATTGACGTAGTATTTACTTATTGGATGGGCATTGGTGCCCACAAAGGAATGCCGAAAGAAATAAAAGCCAAACTGTTAGTTGAACTTGAAAAAACCGTGAATGATCCTGAGTACATAGAAAACATGAAAAAGCTGGGCATGGAAGTTAATTATTTAGGACATGAAGAATTTTTTCAAAAGTGGTTGAAAGAATCAAGAAGACTTACGAAAGTAGTCAAGGACTCCGGTATTGCTGAAAAAATCGCAGAGCAAAAAAAATAAGGCAATTCATTGATGAGCGGGAGGCAGTCTTGCCGATTGCGCCGGAAACGGAAGCGGTAGAATAAGAAAGCAGCTCCACATGCGGATTGTGGAGCTGCTTTCTTATTTGGGAAATGACGATTTCCCAAAATGATTTTGTCCCTTATTTTGCCCCTTGGCGTGAAATATAAGGGACAAAAAGCAACTAGAACTGGATAGAATCACAAGATAATAATTTTTCATATAGGTTAATGAGTATTGATTTTACTGGGTTCGTAGGACTTATAGTTAAAATAATTACATGTAAACTAGGCAATACCTTTTGACTACGAATCAAAAGGTCGCAGGTTCGAATCCTGCCGGGGTCGCCAT